>JAQSWG010000020.1 GCA_029266735.1 Ornithinibacter sp. | reverse complement strand
GTTCTGCGCGACGAACGTCCAGGTCACCCGCTTGTGGCGGCTGAGCCAGTCGAGGACGTCGGGCCAGGAACGGCGCAGCGCGTCGGTGTCCAGACCGCCCGGGCCACGGACCTGCGTCGTGCTCGCTGAGGTCGTCGCCCCCGGCTCGGACGAGTCCTGGTTCGGCGGCGGCCCGTCGTGGACGGGCGCCATCGGCACGTCGTCGGCGCGGACGAGCTCGTCGGCGGCGGCAGAGGACTGGGCGGCGGTTGGGGACTCGTCTGCGAGCACCGGCGGAGGCCCCTCGCCCACCTCGGCGACGCGCGCGTGGTCCGGCACACCCGGCAGGGTGGCCTCGAGTGGCGGGGGGGCCGGGACGGTCGCGCTGGGAGCCGCGATCGGGGGCTGAGGATCCGAGGCCGACGCGGCACCGAGGGATGCGGAGGTGGGGACGCCTCCCACGTCGAGGCGACGCTCCAGCCGGTCGAGCCGAGCGGCATACCCGGCCTCGCCGGCGGCACCCGGGAGGAGGATCCGGGCGGCGATGAGCTCGAGCTGGAGCCGGGGGGCGGTGGCGCCGGTCATCTCGGTGAGCCCGGCGTTGACGACGTCGGCCGCCCGGGAGAGGGCGCCTGCACCGAACGCGGCGGCCTGGCGGCGCATCCGCTCGAGCTGGTCCTCGGGGACGTGGCGGAGCACCGACCCGGCCCCCTCGTTCACCGCCGCGACGACGATGAGGTCGCGCAGGCGCTCCAGGAGGTCCTCGACGAAGCGCCGGGGGTCGAGCCCCGTCTCGACCACCCGGTCGATGGCGCGGAAGACCGCAGCGGCGTCACCGGCGGCGAGGGCGTCGATGGACGCGTCGAGCAGCTCGCCGTCGGTGAACCCCAGCAGGGCGGCCGCCGACTCGTAGGTGAGGCCCTCCGGACCGGACCCGGCGATGAGCTGGTCGAGCACCGAGAGCGAGTCACGGACCGACCCGCCGCCGGCACGGACGACGAAGGAGAGCACGCCGGGGGCGACGGCCACGCCCTCCTTGACGCAGATCTCCTCCATGTAGGCCTGCAACCGGGCGGGCGGCACCAACCGGAACGGGTAGTGGTGGGTCCGAGAGCGGATGGTGCCGATGACCTTGTCCGGCTCTGTCGTCGCGAAGACGAACTTCACGTGCTCGGGCGGCTCCTCGACGATCTTCAGCAGCGCGTTGAACCCCTGCGGGGTCACCATGTGCGCCTCGTCGATGATGTAGATCTTGTACCGGCTCTGGGCAGGCCCGTAGGAGGCTCGTTCGCGGAGGTCACGGGCGTCGTCGACGCCGCCGTGGCTGGCCGCGTCGATCTCGATCACGTCGACCGTGCCGGCCCCACCCCGCGCCAGCGCGACGCAGGAGTCGCACGTCCCGCAGGGAGTCGCGGTGGGGCCCTGGTCACAGTTCAGGCACCGCGCCAGGATCCGCGCGCTCGTCGTCTTGCCGCAGCCCCTCGGCCCGGAGAAGAGGTAGGCGTGGTTGACCCGCTCGGTGCGAAGGGCCTGCATGAGCGGCTCGGTGACGTGCTCCTGACCGATGACGTCGGCGAACGTCTCGGGCCGGTAGCGGCGGTACAGCGCGATGCTCACCTCCCGAACCCTAGCCGCGATGCCGGACACCCGGCACGCCCAGGAGCCACCCGTGGACACCTCCGCTCGCCGTGGCCCAGCACTCGGCGCGATTCGGGATCAGGGGCGGCACGGCATACCCTTGGGGGGTGCGTATCGACGTGTGGTCAGACATCCTGTGCCCCTTCTGTCACCTCGGCCGGCGGCACCTCTCGCTCGCCCTCGAGCAGTTCGAGCACGGTGACGAGGTCGACGTCGTGTGGCACAGCTTCCAGCTCGACCGCAACGCGCCGGCCGTGGACGACACGCCTGTGGTCGACGCCATCGCGCGGAAGTACGGCGTCCCGCGGGACCAGATGGTGCTCTCCCAGCAGCGCATGGCGGAGGACGCCGCGCAGGTCGGGCTGGACTTCCAGTGGGAGCGGCTGCGTGGTGGGAACTCCTACGACGCCCACCGGCTGTTGCACCTTGCTCGCGCACTGGGGCGCGAGGACGAGGTGACCGAGCGGGTGCTGCGCGCGTGGTACACCGAGGGTGAGGCGATCGGCGACCCCGAGACGCTCGTACGCCTCGGCACGGACGCGGGTCTGAGCGAGGATGCCGTGCGCGAGCTGCTCGCGGGCGACGACCACGGCATCGACGTGCGCACCGACCTTGCCCTCGCGTCCCAGATCGGCATCACCGCGGTGCCGACCTTCGTGCTGGACCAGAAGTACGGCGTCAGCGGGGCCCAGCCCGTCGAGGTGATGCTCACGGCGATCCGTCAGGTGTGGGAGCTGCAGGGCACCGAGCCGGAGCCGGTCGCGGATGCCGGTGGCTGCGGCGGCGGGTGCTGTGGCGGTGCGTGCGGATCCGGATCTGGCGACGCCGCTGCCCAGGACGAGGCGGCCGGCGGCTGCGGATGCGGCGCGGGCGGATGTGGCGGGCTGTGCGGGTCCGCCGCCGAGGATCCGGTCGCCGCGGCTCGCTGACGTCTGCGCAGTCAGGGAGCGAGGACACCCCGCGTACCTGGAAGAGCCCACCTGCCCTTGCTGCATTCCTGCCCTGGGGGAGTTCAGTGGGGTACCACCACGCGGGGTGCCGCCACCGATCCTAGGCGGCCCCTCCGGGACCGGCAAAACGGCCACCGGATGGCCCTTCCGGCGCGCATCGCGACGAGAGTCCTCGATTTCGAGCGACCCGTGATCCTCTAGTAGCCTCGCCCGCGGAGGATTCGCATAGTGGCCTAGTGCGCACGATTGGAAATCGTGTTGGGATAAAACCCTCGGGGGTTCGAATCCCCCATCCTCCGCCACCCAGGAACCCCCGGGCAGCACGCGACCGGGGGTTTCCTGCTGCCGCCGGGGCGCTACTCGAGTCCGAGCTCGGCGCGATACCCGTCGAGGAGCCCGACCAACGCGTCAGGATCTGCCAGCGCTGGCAGGTGACCGGTGTCCAGGACGTCAGGCGCCACCCCCAGCCGGGAGCGTGCCAGCTCCGTCATGAAGGGCAGTGGGAACAAGCGGTCGCGGGCACAGGCGACGACGCGGGTCGGGACCTCCGGCCACCTGTCGAGCGGCCACGGGTCGCGGAAGGGACCGTCCGTCTGCCCGTCGGGAGGCCGCCGCATCGCCTCGGCGCGGACCTCTTCGGGCACGTCGTGGAAGTACACCTCGACCTCGTCCTCGAGCTCCGGGTCGCGGCCTTCGTCGAGGGCGAGCCGCCGAGCGGCCTCACCCTGCCCGGTGGACTCCCACCACTCCCCGCCTGTCTCACCGGGGCGAGGGATCATGGCGGCGACGAGGACGACGAGGTCGGCGGCGCAACGATCCGCCACCAGGGGTGCGACCAGGCCGCCCAGCGACTGCCCCACCACGACGAGGCCCTTGCCCCCGGCTGCCCGTGCCGCGCCGCGTGGGGTCGCGTCGACGACGGTGCGCACGTAGTCCTCGAGGAGGGCCTCCTCGTCGGTCGCGGGGAGATCGACGGCGACCGCCTCGTGCCCTCGCGCCTCGAGGCGCTCCACGACGCGGTGCCAGTACCAGCCCTGCCCGCCCGCACCCGGGACGAGGACGAATGCCGTCATGAGTCCTCCGCTTCGGTCGTCAACCGTAGTGCCACCCATCGCCGAACTCGCCGCGACCTTGGCCGCTCGGCGCGCGAAGCGGCCGTCGGCGGGTCGCCGGCACGCCCCTGCTGGCGATACGCGACGGCCCTGCGCACGATGGGTGACATGAGCACCGGCGCCTACGCAGCGGCATACGAGCAGTCGATCGCTGATCCCACGACGTTCTGGGGCCAGGCGGCGAACGCCGTGGAGTGGATTCGCGAGCCGACATCGATCCTCGACGACACCGCACCGCCCTTCTACCGCTGGTTCCGCGGGGGCACGCTCAACACGTGCTTCAACGCCCTGGACCGCCATGTCCGCGACGGTCGTGGCGACCAGGCTGCACTCGTCCACGACAGCCCGGTCACCGGGGGGACGTCGACGTTCACGTATGCCGCACTGCTCGAGCACGTCGCCCGGCTCGCCGGTGCACTCTCGTCGCTCGGTGTCGGGAAGGGCGACCGGGTCGTCGTCTACATGCCGATGGTGCCCGAGGCGGTCATGACCATGCTGGCGTGCGCCCGGATCGGCGCGATCCACTCGGTGGTCTTCGGCGGGTTCGCGCCCGCCGAGCTGGCGGCCCGCATCGAGGACGCCCGACCGACGGTCGTCGTCGCCGCGAGCTGCGGCATCGAGCCGTCGCGGGTCGTCGAGTACAAACCCATGCTGGATGCCGCCCTCGACCGCAGCACCCACAAGCCCGAGTCCGTCGTCGTCCTCCAGCGCCCGCAGGCCCGGGCCGCGGTGGGCGAGCGCAACACGGACTGGGAGGAGCTGGACTGGGACGAGCTGCTCTCCGACGCCGAGCCGGCCGACTGCGCCGAGGTCGAGGCGACCGACCCGCTCTACATCCTCTACACCTCGGGCACCACCGGCCGGCCCAAGGGGATCGTCCGGGACAACGGGGGCCACGCCGTCGCCCTGCGCTGGTCGATGGAGAACGTCTACGACATCGGGCCGGGGGACGTGTGGTTCACGGCGTCCGACGTCGGGTGGGTCGTGGGCCACTCCTACATCGTGTACGCGCCCCTGCTCACCGGCGCGACAACGATCCTGTACGAGGGCAAGCCGGTCGGCACTCCCGATGCGAGCGCCTTCTGGCGGGTCATCGGCGACCACGGTGTCAAGGCGATGTTCACCGCCCCCACGGCATACCGGGCCATCAAGCGGGAGGACCCGGCGGGTGAGCTCATGACGGGGCACGACCTCTCCACGCTCGAGACCGTGTTCCTCGCCGGTGAACGGCTGGACCCGGACACCTACGAGTGGGCCACGGCGGTGCTGGGCGTGCCGGTGGTGGACAACTGGTGGCAGACCGAGACCGGCTGGCCGATCGTCGCGAACCTCCGCGGCCTCGAGCCGATGCCCATCAAGCCCGGTTCACCGTCCGTCCGGGTCCCGGGCTACGACGTCGAGGTCCTCGACGACGCCGGACAGCCCGTGCCGAGGGGCACTGAGGGTGCCATCGCGATCCGGCTGCCGCTGCCCCCGGGCACCCTCCCCACCCTGTGGCAGGACGACGACCGCTACGTCTCCGGCTACCTCTCGGCGTACGAGGGGTACTACCTCACGGGCGACGGGGGCCTCATCGACGACGACGGATACGTGTACGTCATGGGCCGCACCGACGACGTGCTCAACGTCGCCGGACACCGGCTGTCGACCGGGTCTATCGAGGCGGCCCTGGCCGGGCATCCCGCCGTCGCGGAGTGTGCCGTCGTCGGCGTCGCGGACGACCTCAAGGGACAGGTGCCCCGCGGTCTCGTCGTGCTCAAAGGTGGGGTGGACGCCGCCAGCGACGGCGCCCGGATCCGCTCCGAGCTCGTGCAGCGCGTCCGCGACGAGGTGGGGGCCGTGGCGAGCCTGCGCCAGGTCGACATCGTCGCCGGCCTGCCGAAGACGCGGTCCGGCAAGATCCTGCGCAAGACGATGAGGGAGATCGCCGAGGGCAAGGTGCCGACCGTGCCCGGCACGATCGAGGACGCCGGCGTGCTCGACAGCCTCGGCGAGGTGCTCCGCCCGCCCGGCTGAGGCGACGGCATCCGACCGTCCACCTGGACCATCACGGTGGCCGGCGGGGTGATCTCGGCAATACGGGCTGTCAGACGCCGGGTGCATGCTGCTGGTCTCGGTTCCGCCACCCCGACGAGAGGCACCATCATGGCCGTCGCCACCCTGAAGATGCTGACCCTGGACAGCTCCGACTCCCGCCGTGACGCGCGCTTCTGGGCGGCGGTGCTCGGCTGGGAGGTCGCGCACGAAGACGACGCCTACGCGATGCTCACCGGTCCTGACGGCATGGCGCTCGGCCTGGGAACCGTCGAGGGACACGTCGCCCCCGGGTGGCCCAACGCCAACGGCAGCAAGCAGTTCCACCTCGACCTCGCGGTCGACGACCTCGACGACGGTGTCGAGGCATGCCTTGCCCTGGGCGCGACGCTGCCCGACGAGCAGCCCGGTGAGACGTGGAGAGTCCTCCTCGACCCCAGCGGCCACCCCTTCTGCCTCACCCGAGCCGCCAGCTGGGGCTGAGGAAGGGCCGCTGCACGGACGCCACGACGGGGCCCGTGTCCCAGCCGTGAGGATGGCGGGGTGGAGGGTGTCGTCCTGGGGTTCGCCACGATCATCTGCGTCATCGCCGTCGGTGCGCTCGTCGCCCATCTCGGCGTCGTCGACCTCGGAGCTCAGCAGGTGCTCAGCCGGGTGGCGTTCTTCGTCGCCTCGCCGGCCCTGATGGTCACGACGGTGGCGGAGGCCGACGTCCACGACGTGCTCTCCCGCAGCCTGGTCGCGACGGTCGCCGGGGTCGTCGTCGCCGTGCTCGCGTACGTCGCCATCGCGTGGTGGCGTTGGCGCCGCACCGCGGGAGAGCAGGTCATCGGAGCGCTCGCGAGCTCCTACGTCAACGCCGGCAACCTCGGACTCCCGGTGGCCGCGTACGTCCTGGGGGACGCTGCCCTCGTCGCGCCGACCCTGCTCCTCCAGCTGCTCGTCCTCCAGCCGGCCGCCCTGGCAGTGCTCGACGCCGATGTTCGCGGGCGACGGCCCTCGGTCGTGGAGGTGGTGGTCAGGCCGTTCACGAACCCACTGACGATCGGCACGCTCATCGGCCTCCTGCTCGCGGTCACCGGGTGGACGCTGCCCCCCGTCGTCGCCGACCCCATTGCCCTCATCGGTGCGATGGCGGTGCCCGCGATGCTCCTCGCCTACGGCATCGCGCTTCGGTTGGGCCCGGGGTTCGGCGGTGACGTCCCTGCGGGCGAGCTGGTCCTCACGAGCACCCTGAAGCTGGCGGTGCAGCCCCTCGTCGCGTATGCCGTGGCCCACCACGCGCTCGGCCTCTCCGGTCGCGCGCTCCTGGCCGTCGTCGTGTGCTCGAGCCTTCCCACGGCGCAGAACATCTTCGTCCACGCGACCCGCTACGACCGCTCGGTGACCCTCGCCCGCGACACGATCCTCGTGACGACGGTCGGAGCCCTTCCGGCCATCGCCCTCGTCGCGTGGCTGCTCGGCTGACAGCCTCCCGGCCCGTGTGACGCACCCTCGACACGCACCCTCGACGCGGACGCACGTGCCGCGCCACGTACCGGATATCCGGGTGAGGATGAGCGCATGATCACGGTGGAGCTCGCCCGCGACCTCGTCGACGCCGGGGTGCTCTGGGAGCCACGAGCCGGCGACCGGTTCGTCATCGACGCGGAGCTGCTCACGGCCGAGGTCTTCTGGATCAGCGACCTCACCGTCGAGGTCCACTCGTACCGCGACCAGTCCCTTCTCGGCTTCAACGGCACGACGGAGTGGGCGCTCGACTCCGTGACGCTGGACCAGGCGTTGTGGCTCCCCCGCGAGGACCAGCTCCGTGAGCTCCTCGGCAGCCGCCTCGAGTCCGTGCGCCGCACCGACTCCGGCTGGGAGGTGACGTATGCCGTGACGTCCGGTGAACGGCATACCGTCACCGACGCCGATCTCGAGTGTGCATACGCTCGGGCCGTCCTGAGCCTCTGAGGTGCCAGGCCCACGGACGGACGGGGCGCCAGCCCAGAGAACGTGGCCCTCCTCCGGTGGCGGAGAGCGCTTTTCGTCAGATGGCCTGTCAGTGCTCGGGTCTAGCGTTGCACCATGGACAGCAGCTCGTTCCCGACGACGGCCCAGGTGCGACAGGCGCACCCCGGCGAGCTCGCGGTGTTGATGTCCACCGTGACGGGCGATGTCCTGGCGGGGTTGAGCCTGGAGCAGGCGGAGGCGGTCGTGGTCGCGACGCAGCGAGTGGCCTCGTGGGCGCACGGTGTGCAGGCGATGGCAGTCGACCGGTTCGCCGAGCACGTCCTGGACGCACAGGAGGCGCGCGCGGCGGACCTTGCCGCTGCCCGGGAGGCGCAGAGAGCGTCCGTGGAGGCCCGAGGTGGGACGTGGCGGGGTGAGTCGGGCGCGGTGGGGATGCCCGAGCCGGAGCAGGTCGCGGCCAGCATGCTGGCACCGGAACTGCGGATCAGCCCACGAACGATGAGGACCCGGCTTGCCCGGGCTCGGGCGCTGATGGAGCTGCCGCACACGCTGGGCCTCGCACTCGCCGGTGACCTGGAGCCGTGGCGGGTGGACGCGGTGGTCGTGGCGTCGCAGGACGTGGCCGCGGATCGGCTCGTGGAGCTTGAGTGCCGGCTGTACGCCGCTGACGTCATCGACCTGCCCAAACCGCGGCTGGTGGAGCGGGTCCGCAGGGCCGCGGCCAAGGCGGATCCCGAGGCGGTGACCCGAGGGGTGCGGCGGGCTCCACGCCGGCGGAGCCTGCGGGTGACGCCGTCGGAGACGGACGGGTTGATGCGGTGGTCCCTGGAGGTGCCGGACGAGCTGTCCCGGCGGATGTTCGCGGCGGTGGACGACCTCGCGCAGGAGTACCTCACCGCCGACCGGGTTGGCGCAGCCGGCCGCGGGTCGCCGCAGCCGCGCACGGTGGAGGCCGCCCGCGTGGACGCCCTCGGCGACCTCGTCATGGCCAACGCCCACGTCGAGACCGTCATCGAGCTCGTCGTCCCCCTCGACGTCGGTGCGGCGACCACCGTGACCCGCAGCACGCGGCGCGCCGCCGCCACCGCCGAGCTCACGAGAACCCGCCCACGCCACGGACCCCACGGGTCACCCGCCCACGACCCCGCGGGGTCGAGGGTCGAGGACGTTGCCGTCGACGAGGTGGCGGTCGACCTTGTTCTCGGGTCGGTCACCAGGGAGACCCTCGCCGCGGGCGAGGTCGAACGCCGCCTCGGGCTCCTCCTCGGGGCGCGCCTCGAGGTCGCCGCCAACCCCTTCCTCACCCACCACCCGCCGACACCGGCAGAGCCGCCACGGCGCCGCCGACGGCGAGCGGAACCAGGCACCAGAGTCGGCGACGCGGATCCGCCACCATGGCCGTCGACCGACCGGGTGTGGTTCGTCGACGGGCTCGTCGAAGCACCGGGCGCCGCGGCGCTGGTGCCTGAGCAGATCACCGCCCTGCTCGACCACCCCGACACCCGCGTCCGCATTCGTGGCAGCACGTGCGGCACCGCCGACGGCGACACGAGGCGCCGTCGCACCTACCGCCCCGGCGCAGCCCTCGCCCGTGCGGTCCGCGCCCGGGACCGACACTGCCGCTTCCCCGGCTGCAGCGTCCCCGCGAACCGGTGCCACCTCGACCACGTCATCGCCTTTCCCAGCGGCGAGACCGTCGAAGGCAACCTGCAGACGCTGTGCCCGGCCCATCACGGCTTCAAGCACCACGCGGGCTGGGGCGTGACCATGACCGACGACGGGACCTGCCACTGGACGACTCCGGCCGGCCGCACCCACACCACCGTGCCAGCCGCTCTCCGCGACCGCGCCGCCTGAGCTGACCAGGAGCCGAACCCCTCGCCAGCGACGCGACCATCGCCGCCCGAGCGGAGCACCACCGGCGCACCGCTTCGCCAGCTTTCGCTGTCACGCGGCCTGAGCTCGGGTGAGCCGGGAGGGGCGCCGGGTCAGCGCCTGCGGCTCGTGCCGAACACCGACCGGGTGATCTCCCGGCCGAGCACGGTCCCGGCCGACCTCAGCATGGACTTGAACGCCCCCGACGTCACGACCGCCTCCACGACGCCCGGCTCGTCGACCGGCTTTCGCGCCTGAGCCGTGCGCGCCTTCTCGGCGGCTGCGGCTGCCCTCGCCGCCTCCCTGTCGGCCGCGACCCGTGCCTTCTCCGCGGCGTCGGCGGCAGCCTTGCGGACCTTGGCGTTCTCCGCCTCCAGCGCCGCCGCCTTCTCCGCCTCGGTCCTCGCGACCTCCGCCTGGCCGAGCATCTCCGACGCGGACTCACGCTCCAGCGCCGACCCGTACTTCGCGGTGAGCGACGATGCCGCCACCGCCCGGGTGAGGAGCGCGTCGGCGGAGGGCGCCATGAGCGACTTCGGCGCGCGCATGCGCGTCCATGCCACCGGAGTGGGAGCGCCCCTCTCCGAGAGCACGGTGATGACGGCCTCGCCCGTGCCGAGCTGGGTGAGCAGCTCCTCGAGGTCGTATGCCGTGTTCGGGTACGTGCGGACAGCCGCCTTGAGTGCTTTCGCGTCGTCGGGGGTGAAGGCGCGCAGGGCGTGCTGGACCCGGTTGCCGAGCTGGGCGAGCACGTCCGCCGGCACGTCCTTAGGTGACTGCGTCACGAAGAAGACCCCCACGCCCTTGGACCGGATGAGCCGGACGGTCTGCTGGATGGCGTCGAGGAAGTCCTTGCTCGCGTCGTTGAAGAGGAGGTGCGCCTCGTCGAAGAAGAAGACGAGCTTGGGCTTGTCGACGTCGCCCACCTCTGGAAGGTCGTGGAAGAGGTCGGCGAGGAGCCACATGAGGAACGTCGAGAAGAGCTGTGGGCGATCCTGCACCCGCGGCAGCTCGAGCATCGAGACGAGCCCGCGGCCGTCGGGCGCGAGCCGCAGGAGGTCCGTGGTGTCGAACTCCGGCAGGCCGAAGAAGACGTCGGCACCTTGGTCGGCGAAGGTGATGAGCTCGCGGAGGATGACTCCCGCGGTCGCGGACGAGAGCCCGCCGAGCCCTTTGAGGTCTGCCTTGCCCTCGTCGCTCGTGAGGAACTGGACGACCGCGCGCAGGTCGGCGAGGGTGTCGAGCCAGAGCCCCTTCTGGTCGGCGTAGTGGAACACCAGACCGAGACTCGACTCCTGCGTGTCGTTGAGGCCGAGAACCTTTGCGAGCAGGGTCGGGCCGAACGTCGAGACGCTGGCCCGCACCGGGACGCCCGTGCCCTGTCCACCCAGGGCGTAGAACTCCACCGGGTAGGCCGTCGGCTCCCACGCCATGCCCACATCGGCCGACCGGGAGGCGATCCTGTCGTTGGCCTCGCCTGCGGTCAGCATCCCCGACAGGTCGCCCTTGATGTCGGCGAGGAAGACCGGCACGCCCTGCTCGACGAGCTGCTCCGCCATGAGCTGGAGCGTCTTCGTCTTCCCTGTCCCGGTGGCACCGGCGACCAGACCGTGACGGTTCATGGCGGACAGCGGGATGCGAACGATGGTGTCCGGGTAGGCCGTCCCGTCGAGGACGGCCGCGCCGAACTCCAGGGCGGGCCCCTCGAACGCATAGCCCGCGCGGATCTCGTCGAGCTGGGGTGATGTGCTGCTGATCTCGGTCACGGGCGCCAATCTAGCCCGCACGCGGCGGGCGTCGTCCCCGACCGCGGCGGCCTCCCGGCATACAGTGAATGTCGTGATCTTCAAGGCAGTGGGGGACTCGCGGCCGTACCCGGACCACGGGTATTCGGCGCGGCAGTGGTCGAACGTGCCTCCTCGTCTCGTCCGCCTCGACGAGCTCGTCACCACCAAGCGCGAGCTCGACCTGCAGATGCTCCTGTCGGAGGACTCCACCTTCTACGGTGACCTGTTCGCCCACGTCGTCGAGTGGCAGGGGACCCTGTACCTGGAGGACGGCCTGCACCGTGCGCTGCGCGCGGCGCTCCACCAACGTCCCACCCTGCACGCCCGGGTGCTCTCGCTCTAGGCCGGCCATGAGCGAGTACACGACCGAGGCCCAGTCGTCGGTCCGCGCACGCCGGCGGCGCCGCTCGCTGATCGTCCTCGGCACGGTCCTGCTCGGTCTGTTCTTCGCGTTCTGGTACGCGCTCTCCTACTACCAGGCGGAGAGCTCGGCGCGCGGTCGGGCCCCGGCGCCGACCTGCCGCCCCTACGACGCCGACGCCGTGACACCCCAGAAGACGACGGTCAACGTCTACAACGCGACCACCCGCAACGGTCTCGCGGCCTCGGTGTCCAAGGGCCTCGAGGCGCGCGGCTTCGTCATCGGCAAGGTCGCCAACGACCCGTCGAAGCGCAAGGCGCCCCCCATCGCCGAGGTTCGACACGGCCCGGTCGGCAAGGCGCAGGCCCAGCTCGTGCTCTCGGCCCTGCCGAAGGGGGCCACCGTCGTGGCCGACAAGCGCAAGGGTGCCGTCGTCGATGTCGCGCTCGGGGCGAAGTTCACGACGCTGCCGGCCGCGACGAGTGACGAGCTGCCGATGTGCCCCGCCCCCTCGCAGCCGCCGTCGCCAGCGGCCTCCGCATCGCCGTCCCCGGCGTCGTGACGACCGCCGGCGTGAGTCGCGTGGAGCGAACAACGCGCAGGGATGCCGCACCGGGGGTGCCGATCTCCACGACGCTCGGCACGGACGCCGTGTCACGAAAGGCCCGACAGGTCGAGCTGACCGCTGACCTCAGCGCATCCCGGGCGTTCACCGTCATCGTGGCCGAGTGCACGGAGCACTGGCGCACGAACGAGGTGCAGCTGCTGACCTCGCGGGCCATGCCTCACCTGCACCAGACCCGGGTCGGGGTGCGCCGCCTGCGGTCGGCGTTCTCGCTCTTCGGCCCGGTGCTGGACCCCGTCTCCGGGGCTCGGGACGTGGCCCGACGCCTGCGAACGCTCGCCCTTCCCTTCGGCGCAGCCCGCGACCTCGACGTGCTGCTCGACGGACCGCTCACCGACGGTCTCGAGGGGTCCGAGGTGACCGCCCTCGCCCAAGCGCGCGACAGGGCCTATGACGCCGTCCTCGCCGTCCTTCGGTCGAAGGAGTGGGCGGATGCCGGGGCTGCGGTGGACCAGCTCGTCGCCGCCGCGCCGTGGTCGGGCGACGACATTCCGGTGCAGGACCTCGCCGGCCGTGCACTCGACAAGCGGTGGCGACGCGTCGTCTCCGGTGGTCGACGGCTGCGCGATCTTCGCGCCGCCAAACGGCACCAGGTCCGCATCGAGGCCAAGAAGCTCCGGTACGGCTGCGAGTTCTTCGCCTCCCTGTATGCCGCCGACGAACCTCGCGCGCTCACCTCCGACGGCGAGGTGCTCACCGGACCGCTGGCCTACTCCTGGCACGTCGAGGACGTGCAGTCCACCCTAGGCATCCTCAACGACCAGGCGACGGCGAACGGCCTGCTCACGTCCGTGGGTGCCGAGGTGCCTCCGATCGACGAGGAGGCCCTGGTCGACGCTGGGGTCGAGGCGTGCGCGCACCTCTCGACCCTCCCCCGCTTCTGGCGGTGAACGGCGGTGCGACCCCGGCGGTGGCAGCCCCCTCATGACCCCACCGCCGGGGCGGTCCGTGTGACCCCACCCGATACGGGTTGGGCGGGGGTCAGTCCCCGGAGCTGAAGGCGGCGTCGAACGCGGCATCCGGCCGGTCGAAGGCGAGCCGGCGCACGAAGCCCACGGCCTCTGCGGCGCCGAGCAGGCGGTCCATCCCCGCGTCCTCCCACTCCACCGAGATCGGGCCGTCGTAACCGATGGCACCGAGGGTGCGGAAGCAGTCCTCCCACGGCACGTCCCCGTGCCCGGTCGAGACGAAGTCCCAGCCACGGCGAGGGTCCGCCCACGGGAGGTGGGAGGAGAGCCGGCCGTTGCGTCCGTTGCCGACCCGCTTGCGGACGTCCTTGCAGTCGACGTGGTAGATCCGGTCCTGGAAGTCCCAGATGAACGCCGCAGGGTCGAGGTCCTGCCAGACCATGTGGCTAGGGTCCCAGTTGAGGCCGAAGGCCGGCCGGTGGTCGATGGCCTCCAGGGTGCGCACCGTCGTCCAGTGGTCGTACGCGATCTCGCTGGGGTGCACCTCGTGGGCGAAGCGCACGCCCACCTCGTCGTAGACGTCCAGGATCGGGTTCCACCGGTCGGCGAAGTCCTGGTAGCCGGCCTCGATGGTTGCGGAACTCACCGGCGGGAACATCGCCACGTACTTCCAGATCGCGGAGCCGGTGAAGCCGATGACCACGTCGACCCCGAGCTTGGCGGCTGCGCGTGCCGTGTCGGCCATCCGTTCGGCGGCGCGCTGGCGCACCCCTTCCGGCTCACCGTCGCCCCACACGGCCGCCGGGAGGATGTCCTTGTGCCGCTGGTCGATCGGGTCGTCGCACACGGCCTGGCCGGTGAGGTGGTTGGAGACCGCCCACACTCCGAGACCGTGACGCTCGAGGATCTCGCGGCGCCCGGCGACGTAGTCGTCCTCGGCGAGCGCGCGGTCGACCTCGAAGTGGTCGCCCCAGCACGCGACCTCCACGCCGTCGTAGCCCCACGATGCGGCGAGGCGGCATACCTCCTCGAACGGGAGGTCCGCCCACTGGCCGGTGAAGAGGGTGATCGGACGGGTCATGGCGTGCGCTCCTTCTCACTGCGGTGGACGAGGTCACGCCGGCGCCGCGACGCCGGTGTGGCGCCCCCGCCGTCGACGACGGGGACGAGAACCCCGGGTTGGCCACCG
Source organism: Ornithinibacter sp. (assembly GCA_029266735.1). Lineage (GTDB taxonomy): Bacteria > Actinomycetota > Actinomycetes > Actinomycetales > Dermatophilaceae > Fodinibacter. Next base: position 13,128 of record JAQSWG010000020.1, on the reverse strand, counting down.
TCTCATGCACCAGGCCTCCTCCGGGGGAAGCGGCGGAGAAACGATCGCCCGCGACGTGTCGCACTCCGCCGGGTCGGCCCTGCGGCGGGTGTCGTCACCCGCCGCAGGGCCTGGTCGGCTCAGGCCGAGCCGAGCTGGTCGATCACCTCCCGGGCGTCCCGCTCGAGCGCCGTCGCGGCGCCGTCGTCGGGCACGATGGCCGGGACGGCGAGGAGCGCGATGAACTCCTCGACCTGCGAGACGGCTGCGGCGACGCGGCCGGTGTCCGCCTGCTTCTTGGCCTGCGCGAGCCGCTTGAGCAGCTGGCTCTCGCCCGCACCGGACACCTCACCGGAGTCGGCGAGCCGCCTGGTGAGCTCGGTGAGCTCGGCCAGCGACGTCGTCGTCGTGAAGGTCAACGTCGACGCGGTGGTGCGACCGGCGTTGTCCTCGGCGGTCACGACGACGGTGTGGGTCCCGAGGGTCAGGCGCCACAGCTCGACCGCCTGGTCGGCCGGGACCGCGGTGCCGTCGAGGGTGGCGGTCACCGACTGGATGCCGGAGATCGCGTCAGCCGCGGTCCACGAGACGTCACCGGCGTTGCCGACCTCTCCGCCGGCGGTTGCGCCGTCGAAGGACACGGTGGGATCCGACTTGTCGATCTTGATGACGAGCTGGCCCACCACCGAGACGTTCCCACCGTTGTCGGTCGCCCGGTAGAGGACGGTGGTGGTGCCCTCCGTGGAGACGGTGAACGTCGGGTTGTTGGCGTTGACCGTCGTCCAGGTGGTTCCACCGTTCGTGGAGTACTGGCGCGACGAGACGGTGCCGTTGTCCGTGGCGTTGAGGCGCACGGTCACGTTGGACGTGTACCAGCCGTTCTCACCGTTCGGGGTGGCCGGCGTCAGCACGGCGGCCACCGTCGGAAGCGTGACGTCGGCGACGCCGTTGCCCACGAAGGTCAGCCGGTCGAGCACCACGCCACCCGTCGAGGTGACGTAGAGGACGCCGGTACCCGTCGGGACGTCCGAGAACGTCGTCGGCGCGTCACTCCAGCCGCTGCTGCTCACCGCGACCGTGGCGAACGGAGTCGCCTCGGCCGAGTTCCACCGCAGCTGCAGGGTGCCCTGCCCCGAGGCCCGGGCCGTGACACCGCTGATGCCGGCGAGGTTCACCGGGTCCCAGGCGAGGTGGTCACCGGGGTCGAGGGACGTCACCTTGCGCAGGCCACTGGCCGAGGCGTCGTCGGTGATCACCGCACCCTCCACCACGTCGGCCCACTCGGCCTCCTGCGGCTTCGGGTTGAGGATCAGTGACTGCGTCGTCGTCGCCGCCGGGACGCCGTTGGCCCCCGCGTCGGTGTAGGTGAGCACGACGACGCCGAAGATGTTCTCGGTCTCGCCGTGCTGGGTCGCGTCGGCCGGAGTCGGGATCGCGAACTGGCATCCCGTGCCCTGGCTCAGCGGGTGGGCGTGGGCGTCGTGCCCGAGACCGAAGGTCCAGGTCACGCGCGCGCACACGGTCGCGCTCCCGTCCTCGGGGTCCGACGTCGTCACCGTGACGGGCACGGCCTGGCCCCAGTCGAAGAACCCGCCGTTCGGCGTGCTGATGGTGACCGTCGGTGCGACGTTGCCGACGCTGATCGACGTGCTCGTGATGCCCCGCCTGCCCTGGGCGTCGGTGACGCGGAGGCGGACGGTGTACTTGCCGAGCGTCGTGTAGGTGTGGCTCGCCTCGACGCCGGTCGCGTCGAACGTCCCGTCACCGGTGAAGTCCCACTCGTACGTCAGGGCACCACCCTCGGGGTCCGTAGACCCTGAGCCGTCGAACTCGACGGTGAGCGGTGCACTGCTGCTCGAGATCGGTTCCGCCGAGATGCGGGCGGTCGGCGCCTTGTTGCCGGGCGTGTAGTCGATCCGGTAGAGGCCGGCGTCGGGGTTGGCACGGAAGAAGCCGTCACCGTAGTCGAGGACGTAGAGCGATCCGTCGGGGCCGAACTCGAGGTCCATCGGGCTGTCGGTGATCGCCTGGCCGTTGGTCTCGAGCGCCGTGTTCGGGAGGAAGTGGGTGATGTGGTCCACGGGGCCGTTGGGCCACTGGACGTCGAACACCGCGAGGTAGTCCTGCGAGAACTCGCCGAAGAAGGCCTTGTCGTCCCAGTACGCGGGGAACTTCGTCGTCGACGGGTTGTCGGCGTCGAAGTGGTAGACCGGGCCCCCCATGGGACCCTGCCCACCGGCCGGTGAGAAGTCGGTCAGCTCGGGCCACGGCTGGTGGGTGTTGTTGTCGCCGTAGTAGAGCGTGGCGGGGGTGGCCGGCGGCACGGTCGCCAGGCCGGTGTTCCAGCGCGAGTTGTTCTCGGCACCGGCGGCACAGTCGAACCAGTCGCCCGGGGTCGCCGTGGCGAAGTTCCACTCGTTGTAGTTGAACTGGTCACCCGTGCAGTAGGGCCATCCGCCGTTGATCGGGCGGTCGATCCCCGTCGTCTGCCACTCGACGTACCCCAGCGGCCCACGCTCAGCGCTCGGCGCACCGGCGTCCGGTCCGTAGTCGCCCCAGGTGACAGCGTTCGTCCCCGGGTCGACGTCGATGCGGAAGGGGTTGCGCAGGCCCATCGCGAAGATCTCGGGGCGGGTCTTGTCGGCGCCGGGGGCGAAGAGGTTCCCCGCCGGGATCGTGTAGCTGCCGTCGTCCTGCACGGCGATCCGGAGGATCTTGCCGCGCAGGTCGTTGGTGTTGCCGGCCCCGCGACGCGAGTCGAAGCCGGGGTTCATGCCCGGCGCGTCGTTGTTGGGGGCGAAACCGTTGGCTCCGGGGGTGCCCGCGGGGGTGTTGTCGCCCGTCGCGAGGTAGAGGTTGCCGTCGGCGTCGAAGTCGACGTCACCGGCGACGTGGCAGCACTGGCCGCGCTGCTGCTCGACCTTGATGATGACCTGCTCGGTCGCCATGTCCAGGGCACTGGCCGCGGCGTCCCACTTGACGCGCGTCAGCTGGTTGTAGCCCTTCCACTGGTCCCAGTACGCCTCGGTCTGGCCGGCGGGCAGGCTGTTCGGTGCCGAGCCGGTCGGGGTCGTCGCCGGGTACGGCGCGGTCATGGTGCGCGGCGCGTAGTAGAGGTAGACCCACTGGTTGGTCTCGAACTCCGGGTCGAGCGAGATGGTCTGCATCCCGTCCTCGGAGTTGCTGTACACGGGCACCGTCGTGACGACCTTCGTGGTACCGGCGTCCGGGTCGGTGAGGCGCACGTCGCCGTTGCGGGCCGTGTGCAGCACCCGGCCGTCGGGGAGCACCGCCATGTCGATCGGCTCACCGGTGTCCTTGGTGAGCGTGATCTTCTCGTAGTTGGACCAGTCGAGGGCCTCCACGGCCCCCGGCTCGGACCCGTGGTCGACGCCGCTGTGGGCTGCGGCGGGCGCTGCCAGGGCACCGCCGGTCGCGGTGAGGATGAGCGAGAGGGCGGCGAGTGTCGAAAACGCACGTGGTCGGCCCCGGCGAAGAATAGACTTCATGTTCACGTCCTTCGTGAGTGTCGGGCGAGCCAGCCCCGGGGTGGCGTCTGCCGCTGCAACGGCAATGAGGACGCCTCCACCCGGGGCTGGCGCTCACCGGGGTGCCCCGGTGAGTACCGGGGTTCAGCCGCGCAGGGCCGCCAGGTTGTCGTAGCTGAGCTGGGCGAACTCGAGGGACTGCCCCGGGTCCGTGCCGCTCGGAGCGGTGTCCTGCTCGTACATGGGGTTGTGGTACCCCTTGGCGCCCACCTCGGTGAAGAAGGTCGCGTAGTCGATGTCACCCTCACCGAACGGCGTCATGACATAGCCGTTGGGGACGGTGTCGTCCCGCCTACCGTCCTTGGCGTGGAACAACGGGAACCGCGTCGTCTGTGCGGCGACGACGGCCGCCGGGTCGAAGATGTCCTGCACCGAGGTCCCGTCCGGCGCGATGTAGGTGTGGTGCTTGTACTGCGCGACGTGCGCCCAGTAGATGTCCATCTCGAGGAAGACGTACGCCGGGTCGGTGTTGGCGAGGAAGTACTCGAGACGCCGAACTCCGGAGGACCGGGTGGGTCGGCCGAGGTCGTCCAGGGGCCCGCTGTCGAGGAGGAAGCTGTAGGCGATGTCGTGGTTGTGCGTGTACAGCTTCAGCCCGTGGGATGCCGCCCGCTGCCCGAGGATGTTCCAGCGCTCCGCGGCAAGGGCCCAGTCGGCGACGTAGGCGCTGCCCGTGGGGTCGCTGCCCGTCCCGATGTGGCCCAGCCCGAGGATGTTGGCGATCTCGCACGCCGTGTCGAAGGCCGCCAGCGTCGTGTCCGTGATCGTGCCCGGGATGGAGCCGTGGTTCCCTTCGGCCTCCAGACCGTTGGCGTCGAGCCAGCTGCGCAGCAACGTCGCCCCCTCGACGTTGTTGAGGTTACGACCCCCGGGAGCATTGACGCTCTGGGTGTAGCCGGCGAACTCGATCTGCTTGTAGCCGATCCTCGCGAGCTCCTCGAGCACTTCCTTGAAGCCCGAGGCGAGGTCGGTCGTGTTCGGGTCGCGAGAGACCGCGTCCCGCACGGTGTAGAGGATGATGCCGCGCTTCCCCGACGGGACGAGGGTGCGGCCGGTCGTGTCGCTGGCCAGCGCGGAGGGGGAGGTGACCGCTGCGGCGGCCGCCATCCCCGTCGTCGCCGCGAGGAACTGCCGGCGGTTGAGCCCGAGCCTGCTGACCAGCCCGGAGACGTTGACGTCGTTGTCGTTCATGATGCTCCTTCGTCACTGCAATGACATGGGATCGAGCGAGCGACCGGCGTCTCCTTCCTCGTCCTCGTGGTGGTCAGCCACGTGAGTGTCGGTGGGGTGGACGCGGCCTCAGCCGCTGGTCGTTCCGTCCCGGGGGACGGTGTCTGTGGGCGTCCAGGACGAGCCGTCGGCCGCGCTCGCCTCGACCGCTGCGAGCACCTGCTGCACCGCGAGGCCGTCGGCGAACGAGGGCTCCGGGTCGGCTCCGCGCGCGATCGCATCGATGAGGTCGGCCGCCTGGTGGGTGAAGCCGTGCTCGTAGCCGAGACCGTGGCCGGCCGGCCACCAGTGCTCGACGTACGGGTGGGTGGTCTCGGTGACGATGACCCGGGTGAATCCGGCGTCGCGTGACGCGGTCGACGCGTCGTGGACGTGGAGGACGTTCATGTCCTCGAAGTCGAACGCGATGCTCCCCTTCGACCCGTTGAGCTCCAGACGGATCGCGTTCTTGCGCCCCGTCGCGAAGCGAGTCGCCTCGAAGGTGGCGAGGGCACCGCCGCTCAGCCGACCGAGGAAGAGGGCGGCGTCATCCACGGTCACCGCACCGCGGCCAGAGCCGACCTCCGCGGACAGCCCGCGGGTCGCCCCGGGCAGCGGCCGCTCGCGCACGAAGGTCTCCGTCAGGGCGCTGACACCGGTGATGCTCTCGCCGGTGACGAAGTGCGTGAGGTCGATGATGTGCGCGCCGATGTCCCCGAGCGCCCCCGAGCCCGCCCGGTCCTTCTGGAGCCGCCAGGTCAGCGGAGTCTCCGGATCGACGAGCCAGTCCTGGAGGTACTGGGCGCGCACGTGGCGCAGCTCCCCGATGCGGCCCTCGCGCACGAGCTGACGAGCCAGGGCGATGGCTGGGACGCGCCGATAGGTGAAGCCCACCATCGAGCGGATCCCCCGTTCCCTGGCGCGCTCGGCGGCATCCGCCATGGAGCGCGCCTCGTCGACGGTGTTGGCGAGGGGCTTCTCGCACAGGACGTGCTTGCCCGCCTCGAGGGCCGCGATGGCGATCTCAGCGTGGGTGTCACCGGGGGTGCAGATGTCGACGAGGTCGACGTCCGGTCGAGCGACGAGCGCCCGCCAGTCGGTCTCGACGTGCTGCCAGTCGAATCGCCGGGCCATGTCGCCGGCGGCACCGGCATCCCGGCCACCGATCGCGACGAGCTCGGGAACGAGCATCGGGTCGAAGAAGCTGCGGGCGTTGCGCCACCCCTGGGAGTGGGCGACACCCATGAACGAGTAGCCCACCATGCCGATGCCGAGGCGACCGGGAGTACGGGTGGGTGCGGCCGCGTCGACCGCGTGGGTGGCGGGGGGATGAATGGCCATGTGGCACCTTCCGGCGGGCGATGGCGCCCGGTGGGGTGGGTGGTGCTCGCCGGCCGGCGTCGGCCGGCGAGCACCACGTCGGTCCGTCAGATCAGGACTCGAAGCCCAGCGGCAGGTACTCCTCGACGTTGTCCTTGTTGACGACCGGGGCGTCGAGAACGACGCGCCGCGGCACGGCCGGCTGGACGAGGTCGGACATGCCCTTGCCCTGCGCGAGCAGGCGGGCGAGTCGGATGCCGTCGGCCGCCTGGGTGGGCGGGTAGAGGACGGTCGCCTCCATCTTCCCCTCTTGGATCCAGCGCATGGCGTTCGCGGATCCTGCGCCGCCGATGAACGCCATCTCGTCACGGTTGGCGTTCTCGAGGGCGGCCATGACGCCGACACCCTGGTCGTCGTCGTGGTTCCAGAGGATGTCGATCTTGGGTGCGGCCTGGAGCAGGTTGGACGCCTCCTCCTCACCGGACTCGACGGTGAACTGCGCGGCGACCCGGTTGTCGACCGTCTGGTTGCACGCCTTGAGGGCGTCGGCGAAGCCCTTGCTGCGGTCCTGGGTGAGGGGCAGCGAGTCGATGCCGGCGATCTCGGCGATCACCGGGTCGGTGAGGTTCTTGCTCTCGACCAGGCGGCAGGCGTAGGTGCCGGCGCTGACGCCCATCCCGTAGTTGTCGCCGAGGACCGTCGTGCGGGCGGCGAAGGGCGAGGAGAACTCACGGTCGACGTTGACCACCGTGATGCCGGCCTGCATCGCCTTGGTGGCGACCTCGGTGAGGGCGGCGCCGTCGGTCGGGAGGAGCACGATGGCGTCGACCTTGTCGTTGATGAACGTCTCGATCTGGCTGATCTGCAGGCTCGGGTCGTTGGTTCCCTCGGCCGCCTTGAAGTCGATGTCCGAGTACTTCGCCGCCTCGTCCTGTGCGGACTTGTTGATGGCGGCGAGCCAGCCGTGGTCGGCTGCCGGGCCCGAGAAGCCGATGGTCACCTTCTCGCCGGGGGCGTCGTTGTCGCTCGCGGCGCCTGCCGGTGCGCTCGAGGCTGCGTCGTCGGACTCGGGGGTGTTGCTGGTGCATCCCGTGGCCAGGAGGCCGAGGACGCCGGCGGCGGCGAGGAGCCGAGCCGGTCGGGAGGTGACGGTGGTGCGGAACATGCGGTTCTCCTTGCGGGCGGGACTGGGTGAGGGGTGGTGGTGTGGTGGTGGGTGTGCTGACTCGACCGAGGCGGTCGAGGGTCTCAGGGCGATCCCCGGCGCGCAGCGACGCGCTGCTGGAGCAGGACCGCGGCGATGATGATGATGCCCTTGGCGACGGCCTGGGTGGAGATGCCCAGGTTGTTGAGCGTGAAGACGTTGGTCAGGGTCGTGAAGATCAGCACGCCGAACACGGTGCCGACGATGGTGCCGCGACCACCGCTGAGCAGGGTGCCACCGATGACGACGGCGGCGATCGCGTCGAGCTCGTACAGGCCGCCGTGGGTCGAGGTGCCGGTCGTCGTCCGCGCCATGAGCATGACGGCAGCCAGCCCGCAGGCGAGCCCCAGGAGGATGTACAGGTACATGGTCTGCCGCTGCACCTTGATCCCGGCCAGCCTGGCGGCCTCCGCGTTGCCACCGACCGCGAGGGTCCGGCGGCCGAACGTCGTCCGGTTGAGGAGGACCCAGCCGATGATGGCGACGATGGCAAAGATGATCACGAGCACCGGGACGCCGAGGACGCTCGCCTGGAAGAAGTCGATGAAGTCGCGGTTGGTGACGATCTGGGTCCGGCGCTGGGCGATGATCTCCGCCAAGCCGCGTGCGGCGGCCAGCATGGCGAGCGTTGCGATGAACGGGGCGATCCGTCCGTAGGCGATGAGGGAGCCGTTGATGAGCCCACATCCCGCGCCCACGGCGAGCGCGGTGAACACCATGAGGATCCAGTGGAAGTCGGCGGCCATGGTCTGGGTCGCCAGCGTGGTGGCCCAGACGCTCGCGAGGGCGACGATGGCCCCCACGGACAGGTCGATGCCGCCGCCGCTGATGACGAAGGTCATTCCGATGCTGACGACGCCGATGACGGCTGCCAGGCGCAGGATCGTCATGATGTTGTCCACGCTCGCGAAGCGGTCACCCGCCGTGGCGACTCCGACGATACAGAGCAGCACGAGCGCGATGACGAGCCCGAGGTTGCGCCCGGCCGAGCCGGCCATCAGGGAGTTGAGCGGGTTGCGCGAGGCGGAGGCGACGGTCGCGGCCGGTGGCGCGGACTCGCCGGCGGTCTTGACGTGGACATCCGGGGCGCCGACTGACGACGCACCCTCGGAGTCGGGGGACTTCCTGGTCGACTCGACACTCATGCCGCGTCTCCTCTCATGATGATGTCGAGCACCTGGTGCTCGTCGAGCTGGTCGGCCGGTGCCTCGTGGAGCACTGAGCCCTCGCCGATGACGAGGACCCGGTCGGAGAGCCCGAGCACCTCCTCGATCTCGCTGGAGACGACGACCACGGCGACACCGTCGTCTGCGAGCTTGCGGACGAGGGCGTAGATCTCGGAGCGGGCCCCGACGTCGACGCCACGGGTCGGCTCGTCGAGGAGGAGGACCCGGCATCCCCGAAGGAGCCACCGGGCGAGCACGACCTTCTGCTGGTTGCCACCCGAGAGCGTGCGCATCTCTCGGTCGACCCCGGTCGGACGCACGTCGAGGCTCTCCACCTGGTCGATGGCGGCGGTCCGCTCGGCCTGGCGGTCGATGATGCCGGAGCGGGAGAAGCGGGTGAGGCTCGCCATGCTGATGTTCGTCGCGACGCTGTCCCCGAGGAGGAGCGCCTGGCTCTTGCGCTCCTCGGGGGCCAGCCCGACGCCGGCCGCGACGGCCGCCTGGACGGAGCCGGACCGCAGCTTCTTGCCCGCGACCTCGACGGTCCCGGCGTCGTTCTTGCGGGCGCCGTAGACGGTCTCGATGATCTCGGAACGCCCGGCACCGACGAGACCGGCCAGACCGAGCACCTCGCCGGGTCGCACGGTGAAGCTCACGTCGTGGAACTCGCCACGGCGGCCGAGACCGTCGACGCGCAGCAGCGGCTCGCCATCCGGCACCGTGCCCCGCGATGGGAAGACGTACTCGATGGAGCGGCCCGTCATGAGGCGGATCACCTCGGTGGTCGGGGTCTCCTTTGCGGGGAGGCCCGTGGCGACCGTCTTGCCGTCCTTGAGCACGGTGACCCGGTCACCGACGGTGCGAATCTCCTCGAGCCTGTGGGAGATGTAGATGATGGCGACACCCTCGTCAGTGAGGTCGCTGATGACGTGGAAGAGGCGCTCCACCTCGCCGGCGTCCAGGACCGCGGACGGCTCGTCCATGATGATGAGCTTCGCGTGGTGGGAGAGCGCCCTCGCCATGCTGACGATCTGCTGACCCGCGGCGGAGAGGGTGCCGACCTCGGCCGAGGGGGAGATCTCCGGGTGGCCCAGCCGCTTGAGGAGCGCGGCGGCGGACTTCGTCGCGGCTCTGCGCTGCGAGAAGCCGAAGCGCGACATCTCGTGGCCGAGGTAGATGTTCTCGGCCACGGTGAGGCCCTCGACGAGGTCGAGCTCCTGGTAGATCGTCGCGATGCCCATGTCCATGGCGGCCTGCGGGTGCGCGAAGTGGACCTCCTCGCCCTCCCAGGTGATCACGCCCTCGTCGGGTCGGTGGACGCCGGCGAGGACCTTGATGAGGGTCGACTTGCCGGCGCCGTTCTGCCCGAGCAGGCAGTGCACCTCGCCGGGACGGACGTCGAGGTCCACCCCACCGAGCGCGACCACTCCCGGGAAACGCTTCACGATGTCCGCCATGCCCAAGAGGGTCGAGGCGTCGTTGCCTGCCATGCGACGGGAGGCTAGTGCACCTTTTGTCCGGCCGTCAAGCAAAAGTATCAATTTCTCATCGATACTTCAGATGTCTCGGCACAACGAAGTTTCATGTGCTTCACTACCAGTCGTGACCAGCATCGGTGGTGTCGCACCGAGCGGCTCGTCCGGGGCGGGTGAGCTGCTCCGCCTCATGCTGGACGGGACCCCCCGCACCCGCGCCGAGCTCATCAAGATGACCGGCCTGGCCCGGTCGACCGTCGGGGCCCGCGTCGACGCGCTCCTCGCTGCAGGGCTGCTCACGACGTCGGGCGAGGCCGCCTCGACCGGCGGGAGGCCACCGGCTCGACTGGCCTTCAACCCGGATGCCGGGGTGGTCATCGCTGCCGACCTGGGGGCCACCCACGCCCTGGTCGCACTCACCGACCTGCGTGGTCGGGTGGTCGCCGAGAAGGCGTTGCGGATCGACATCTCGGCCGGCCCGGAGCCGGTCCTCGACCGGGTCGCCCGGACGGCACGGTCCCTGCTCTCCTCAACAGGACAGGGACGGGAGCACCTTGCAGGGGTCGGGATCGGCCTCCCGGGGCCGGTGGAGCACTCCACGGGTCGACCGGTGCTTCCCCCGATCATGCCGGGCTGGGACAACTACGACGTGCCGGGGCACCTCGCGAGGGCTGTGGGCGGCCCGGTCCTCGTCGACAACGACGTCAACCTCATGGCCCTCGGAGAGCATGCCACCGTCTACCCGCACGTCGAGCAGATGATCTTCGTCAAGGTGGCGACCGGAATCGGCGCCGGCATCATCAGCGGCGGGCGGCTCCACCGAGGCGCACAGGGTGCGGCGGGAGACCTCGGCCACGTCGCGGCTCTCAACGGCGGCGACACCCCGTGCACCTGCGGAAACGTCGGGTGCCTGGAGGCCGTGGCGAGCGGCCCGGCGGTGGTCCGGGCGCTGCGCGAGAGGGGCGTGGACGCCGGCGATGCCCGAGGGCTCGTGCGGCTGGCCAAGCAGGGCGACCTCGAGGCCGCGGCAGCCATCCGGGAGGCGGGTCGCGAGATCGGACACGTCCTCGCCACGTGCGTCAGCCTGTTCAACCCGTCGGTCATCGCCGTCGGCGGCCTCGTCGCCCAGGCTGCCGAGAGCCTCCTGGCGGGGATCCGGGAGATCGTCTACGGGCGGTCCCTGCCGCTTGCGACCGGTGAGCTGCAGATCGTTGCATCGCGCACCGGCGGACACGCCGGTGTCATCGGCGCAGCGACGATGGTGGTCCAGCACGTGCTGTCGGCCGAGCAGGTCGAGCACCACCTCGCCGAGGCCGCCGCCGGCTGAGGGGTGCGTCGCTCACGGCGGCGCCCGCTGGTCCGGGTTGGCCTCAGCCCTCGCGCCGGCACGACGGCACCCTCGGGCAGGAACTTCCGGCCGCGACGGCGACGGCCTCAACCGCCGATCAGAGCCTGCTGAGCTGGCGGTTCTCGGAGATGACCTCGCTGAGGGCCCAGAGGACAGCCACGCTGAGCCCGATCATCACCAGTGCCCACCAGTTGGACTGAGGGACGAAGAGGAAGTTCGCCACCACGGACAGGGCAGCGATCACCATCCCGGCGATGAGACCCCACGTCCGGATCGTGAAGATCGCAAAGGCGACAACCACCGCCGCCACGCCGATGAACATGTGGATCCACCCCCAGGCCGTGAGGTCGAACGCGAACACGTAGTTCGGTGCCCTCACGAAGACGTCGTCGTTGAGCACCGCCGACAACCCCTGGAAGAACTCAAGAGCACCCACCAGACCCAGCATGAGACCGGCGAACAGCGTCAGCCCTCCGGCCCACGCCGCCTTGGGTCCCTCCATGATGGCCTGGCGCTTCGATAGCTCTGACACGGTCGGCTCCCTCTGTCGTTGCTGCTCTGGCTGAATGGCGGTGCCTCCGGCCCCGTCAGGTCGTGTGGCCGTGGACGGAGAGCATCGGAGGCCGGGGCGACCTGCGGCGTCCTGCGCCGACGGTGGTGTGGCGTCCTCCACCAACGTACGAATCACTCGTTCCGTCAGCCTCACCCGGCGCGGGTGAATCCTCGGGTTCCAGAGGTATGTCATGTGGACGTGACGAGCGTGGTGTCACAGAACGGACCCCTGTGGTGTCACATGGGTAGAGGTGACCATCGACGAGGAAGTGATGACCATGAAGGTGTTTGTCGCAGGAGCCACCGGTGCCATCGGGCGTCAGCTTGTGCCGAGGCTGGTCGATGCGGGCCACGAGGTGCACGGCATGACGCGGCATGCCTCCAAGCAACAGCTGCTGCGGGACATGGGTGCTGAGCCGGTCGTCGCCGACGCGCTCGATGCGGACCAGGTCGCGCAAGCGGTGGCGAGGGCGCACCCGGAGGTGATCGTCCACGAGCTGACCGCCATCGGGCCGATGGACCTGCGGCACTTCGACCGCGCCTTCGCGACGACCAACCGCCTTCGGACCGAGGGCACCGACCACCTCCTGTCGGCAGGTCAGGCAGTCGGGGTGGAGCGGTTCGTCGCCCAGAGCTTCTTCGCGGCATACGAGCGCACGGGCGGGTCGGTGAAGTCCGAGGAGGACTCGTTCGGCCCTGACCCGGCCAGGGAGATGCGCGAGACCGTCGCCGCGATCCGCCACGTGGAGGAGGCGGTCCTGGCGGCGACCTGGACCGAGGGGATCGTGCTGCGGTACGGCGGCTTCTACGGGCCCGGTACCTCGCTCGGGCCGGGCGGCGAGCAGACCGAGGCGGTGCGCCGGCGCAGGTTCCCGCTCATGGGCAAGGGATCAGGCGTCTGGTCCTTCATCCACATCGCAGACGCTGCCGAGGCAACGGTGGCGGCTGTCGAACACGGTCGTCGTGGGGTCTACAACATCGTCGACGACGAGCCCGCACCCATCGCCGAGTGGCTGCCCGTCCTGGCGCGGACGTTGGGTGCCAAGCAGCCGATGCACCTGCCTCGCTTCGTGGGGCGGCTGCTGACCGGTGAGGTCGGAGACGTCATGATGACCGAGCTGCGTGGCGCATCAAACGCCAAGGCGAAACGAGAGCTCGGCTGGACGCCCTCGCACTCGAGCTGGCGCGACGGGTTCGCCGGCTTGGCGTCATGACACGGGTTCGGTGGTCGATTCCGCCTGGTCAACCGCCTGCATCAAGGGGCGGCTGTCCCCGCGTCCGTCGCTGCATGACCGGTGCGGGAGGACGTGCGGAGGGGTGGGCGGTC
>JAQSWG010000019.1 GCA_029266735.1 Ornithinibacter sp. | reverse complement strand
GACCCAGGAGATGCTCGAGTTCTGTGCCGAGCACGGCATCGCCGCCACGGTCGAGGTCGTCGCGGCGGCGGACGTCGACGCCGCCTGGGACCGTGTCGTGGACGGCGACGTCCGCTACCGGTGCGTCATCGACACCAGCACGATCACCCCGGCCGACTGACCTCGGCGGTCACTGGGCGTGGGCGTGGGGGCGGCGTCGTTCCCGGCTCTGGTCCAGCCGCCGGGGTGGCGGTGCCGTCGCGCCGCCGGGAGGGCAGGTCACCGCCAGTGTGGCGGGGCGACCAGACCCGAAGGTGGCGTCGAGGTCAGCTCGAGCTCTCGGCCGGCCCCGAACCGCCTCGGGTGCGGCGCCGGTTCCGGGTGCGGCGCGGACGGTCCGAGCCGCCCTCGACGGGCTGGCCGTCGGTGCGCTTCACGGCGTCGTCGGTGCTGCCGCGGGCACCCCTGCCGCCGCGGGACTCGCCACGCCCCTCGGACCGACCGCCGGAGGAGCGCCCCCCGCCCTGGGTCCCGGACCGGGCCTGGCCGCCCTGGCCGCCCTGGCTTGCCGGTCTCACCGAGGTCCTCGAGCACCTCGGCGCCGAGACCCTGTCGGGTCTGCTGCGCTCGGGGGAGACGGCCCTTGCTGCCCTCGGGGATGTCGAGGTCGGAGTAGAGGTGCGGCGACGAGGAGTAGGTCTCCTGAGGCTCCGGCATGCCCAGGTCGAGGACCCTGTTGATCATGCCCCAGCGGTGCAGGTCGTCCCAGTCGACGAAGGTCACGGCGATGCCCGTGTTGCCGGCGCGGGCCGTGCGGCCGATGCGGTGGAGGTAGGTCTTCTCGTCCTCCGGACACTGGTAGTTGATGACGTGCGTGACGTTCTCGACGTCGATGCCTCGGGCCGCGACGTCGGTCGCCACGAGGATGTCCACCTTGCCGTTGCGGAACGCGCGAAGGGCCTGCTCACGCGCGCCCTGCCCGAGGTCCCCGTGGATGGCCGCAGCGGCGAAGCCGCGTTCGGCGAGGTCCTCGGCCACCTTGGCGGCCGTGCGCTTGGTGCGGCTGAAGATGATCGTCAGGCCACGGTCCCGGGCCTGGAGCATCCGGGCCAGCATCTCGACCTTGTCCATCGCGTGCGCCCGGTAGACGAACTGCTCGACGGCCTTGACGGTGTGGGCGTTCTCCTGGTCGTCCCCCATCGCGCGGATGTGCGTCGGCTGGCTCATGTACCGGCGCGCCAGGGCGACGACGGCGCCGGGCATCGTGGCCGAGAAGAGCATGGTCTGGCGAGCGGCAGGAGTGAGCGCGAGCAGGCGTTCGACATCGGGGAGGAAGCCCAGGTCGAGCATCTCATCGGCCTCGTCGAGCACGACGATCCGCGCCTGGCTCAGGTCGAGGTGCCCCTGCTTCGCGAGGTCGATGAGGCGCCCCGGTGTGCCGACGACGACCTCCACACCGCGGTGCAGCGCCTCGATCTGCGGCTCGTAGGCCCGGCCTCCGTAGACGGTGAGCACCCGCACGCCGCGCTTGCGTCCGGCCCGCTCGAGGTCCCCCGCGACCTGCACCGCGAGCTCGCGCGTCGGCGCCACCGCCAGGGCCTGCGGCTTCCCGGCCGCAGGCATCGTCGCGAACTCCGGGTCCGCTGGGGACACCACGCGGTTGAGGATCGGGATGCCGAACCCCAGGGTCTTGCCGGTGCCGGTCTTCGCCTGGCCGATGATGTCGTGGCCGGACAGCGCCACCGGCAAGGTCATCGCCTGGATCGGGAACGGGCTCGTGATGTTGTGCTCCCCGAGCGCGCCGATGATGTCCTCGTGGATCGGGAAGTCCGAGAAGGAGGGTGCGGGCGGGGCGGCTGTCGTGCCGCTGCTCGACCGCTCGGTGTCGAGGTCGAGGAGGTCGGTGTGCTGGTCGATGGTGGCGTCGGTGACGTCGGTCATGCGGTCTCTTCCGGTCGGCAGGCGCGGCTGCGCCAGCGCAAAGGCTGCGGGCCGATCGGAGGTCTTCGGGGGCGTGCGCGGCATCCGGGACACCGGGCGATCGCCACGTCAAGCAACTGGGTCATCTGTGCCGACCGGGCACCGTGGACACCGTCCATCCTACCGTTAGGCTGCGGCGCCATGGAGCAGACCTCGATCGAGGACCCGACGTACCGCGCGGCTGTCGCCGACCTCCTGGGCGTCCTGGCCTACGGCGAGCTCACCGCCTTCATCCGGATGGCCGTCGACTCCGACCTGGCCCCCACCCTGTCGCTGAAGTCCTCGATGGCGGGCCTCGCCAACACGGAGTACGTGCAGTACACCCAGCTCGTCGACCACATGCGCGGCCACGGCATCGACCCGGAGACCGCGATGGCGCCCTTCGTCGTGCCCTTCGCGGCATACCACGAGCGCACCCGGCCCAAGGGCTGGGTCGAGGGACTCGTCAAGGCCTATGTCGGCGACGGCATCGCCAAGGACTTCTACCGAGAGATGTCCGTCTTCGTCGACGAGGACACCCGCTCGGTCATGGCGCACGCGCTCGACGACGCCGGGCAGGCGGACTTCGTCGTCGGCGTCGTGCGCGATGCGCTGAAGACCGATCGGACGGCGGGGGGGCGGCTGGCGCTCTGGGGTCGCCGGCTGCTCGGTGAGGCGCTCTCCCAGGCCCAGGCCGTGGCCGTCGAGCGGGACCCGTTGTCCGCGCTCCTCGTCGGCAGCGGCGTCGACCTCGGCGAGGTCGGCCAGATGTTCACCCGCCTCACGGACAACCACCAGAAGCGGATGGCGCGGCTCGGCCTCGCTGCCTGACGGCCGACCTCCCACGCCCGACGCCTCACGCCGCACGCAGCACGGCCCCGTCCCTGAGGGGGGCGGGGCCGTGGCAGTCCGGGCGGTGGGGAGGGTCAGACCCGTCTCCTACCGGTCATCGCCCCGTACGCGACCACGAGGAGGGCCGCTGCAGCGATGGAGATGAACCACCGGATCCAGTCGATCCCTGCGGTGTCACCCTCGCCGATGAGCCCCCACAGCCAGTAGCCGATGAGCGCCCCGAGGATGCCGAGGATGACGGTGATGACCAGGCTGATGTTCTGTCTCCCGGGAAGCACGATGCGTGCGAGGAGGCCGATGACGGCGCCGAACACGATGAGGCCCAGGATGTCTCCGAAGTCCATGAAAACAGCTCCTTCTCCGAGGTCCAGCGGACCGCCGAACCGCGACTCCGACGCGGGGCGGGGGTCCCGGCAGCACCGGACGCCCGGTGCCCTCGCAACCTAGTGCACCGGGCGGCTGGGGGTCGGGAGGTGACCTGCGCCTCTCGCCGAGACACCCGGGGTCGCCAGACTGGTACCGCGGCTCCTCGGACTCGGAGAGGACAACTTCGAGCGGGGACCACACGACTCGGCCCCCGTCCTCGGGTGGAGGACGGGGGCCGAGCGACGGGGCTGGTCAGACCCGACGCGTGGCGCGGCCGGCGATGACCCGCTCGTAGAGGACGATGAGGAGGGCGGCGACGATGACGCCGATGATCAGGGCGATCCAGTCGATCCCGCTGGTGTCCTCATTGCCGGAGATAGCCGTGTACAGCCAGCTGCCGATGAGGGCGCCGAGGATGCCGAGGATCACGGTGACCAAGGTCGAGATGTTCTGCTTGCCGGGCAGGACCAGGCGCGCCAGGGCGCCGATGATCGCGCCGAGAATGACGGTCACGATGATGGTGGTCAACATTGCTCGTACTCCTTCTGGGGTCCAGGGGACCTGAGGACTTCGTGTGACTGACGCCGCTGGCGCGGTGTCCGGGCCCGCCGGTTGCGGGCCTTGGAGAATCTAGTGCTCGTCGGAGTGGAAAGGGGCGACAGGAACGGGCCAGTTCCCCTGCTTCACACGGTGAAGCCGACCCGGCCCTTCTCCACGTCGCCGAGCTGCACCCAGCCGATGACGGAACCGGGCACGAAGACACTGCGGCCGCGGGTGTCGACGAGGTGCAGGACACCGCCCTCGCGAAGCGCCGCGTCGACCGCCGCGCTGATCTCGGCGGGGTCTGAGTCGGTCTCGACCGTCAGCTCGCGGGCGACGTTCTGGACGCCGATGGTGACCTCCACGGATGCACACCTTTCGTTCGGGGGCGCGAACCAGCCGCGCTGTTCGGGCTCAGGCTAACCCTCGTGGGAGCCGCGGCATTCCGGCATCCGCTGCGAGCAGAACGACGTCGCAGGCCTAGGCACCGACCTTCGGGAACGAGCCCAACCCACGCCAGGCCAGCCCGCTGATCATCCGTGCTGCCTCGGGCTCGGGGACGTCCCCGTCCTGGGCGAGCCAGTGCCGGGCAGCGACCTGCGCCATGCCGGCGAGGGCCGACCCGAGCAACAGGGCACGCTCGTCGTCGACCCCCGTGTCCTCCGCGATGACCTCGGCGATCGCCTCGGCACAGTTCATCTCCACGGCATCCAGTCTCGAGCGCACCTGCGGCTCACTCGTGAGGTCCGACTCGAAGACCATCCGGAAAGCCGCCCCCTCGCGGGAGACGAACTCGAAGTACGCGGCGACCGTGCGATCCACCCGGACCTCGTTGTCACCGCCCGCCTCGAGGGCCGCCCGCACGAGGGACTCGAGGGTGTCGCAGTGCTTGTCCAGCAACGCGAGGTACAACTCGAGCTTGCCCGGAAAGTGTTGGTAGAGAACCGGTTTGGAGACGCCAGCACGGTCGGCGATCTCGTCCATGGCGGCGGCGTGGTAGCCGGACTGCACGAACACCGCCTGGGCGGCGTCGAGCAGCTGGGCTCGGCGCTCACTGCGCGGCATCCGCTGTCCACGCGCGGTGTGGGTGCTGGTCATGCGCGTCCTGGCTCGGGGGTCACACGAGCATCCTACGGACGGGTAACCGTCGACCCGGGGAAGCGGGGGGTCCGCTTGTTAGGGTCGCGCCATGGCCCGACCCCCGTTGGTGCCGCCAGGCCCCGAGCTGAGCGCAGAGGAGCGCACCCGGTACGCCCGGCACCTCCTCCTCCCGGACCTCGGCGCCCTGGGCCAGCGCCGCCTGCGGGCCGCCCGAGTGCTCGTCGTCGGGGCGGGAGGTCTTGGTTCGCCCGTCCTGCTGTACCTCGCCGCGGCGGGCGTCGGCACGATCGGCGTGGCCGACGACGACGTCGTCGAGACGGTGAACCTCCAGCGGCAGGTGGTCCACGGCGTTGCCGACGTCGGACGGCCGAAGACCGAGTCGGCGGCCGACGCGGTGCGGGCCATCAGTCCGTCGACCGAGGTGGTCGCGCACTCCGCCCGCCTGGACGCGACGACCGCAATCACCGTCGTCGCGGACTACGACCTCGTCGTGGACGGCGCGGACAACTTCCCGACCCGCTACGTCGTCGGTGACGCCTGCGCCCGCCTCGGCGTCCCACACGTGTGGGGGTCGGTGTACCGGTTCGACGGACAGGTGAGTGTGTGGTGGTCAGGTGAAGGTCCCTGCTACGCCTGCGTGTTCCCGTCCGAGCCGGCACCGGATGCCGTGCCGTCCTGCGCGGTAGGAGGCGTCCTCGGCGCGGTGTGCGCGAGCATCGGCTCGGTCATGGCCACGGAGGCGGTCAAGCTCGTCACGGGAACGGGAGAGCCGCTCGTCGGCCGCCTCCTCGTCCATGACGCCCTGCGCCAGACCTGGGACACGCTGCCGGTCCGGGCTGACCCGTCCTGCCGGGTGTGCGGCTCCCGTGCCGACCCCACCCGCGCGCTGGGGTGGGCGACGGCGGGGCTGCGTCCTACGTACGGTGCGGTGACGACGAGGGAGGACACGGCATCCTCCCGTCCCGGCATCGACGTGTCGGCGCTGCGCGAGCGGCTGGAGCGGGGGGTGCTCGACGGCCGGACGGCCGTGCTCGTGGATGTCCGCGAGCCCGGTGAGCGGGAGGTCGTGACGATCCCCGGTTCGGTGTGGGTGCCGCTGGCGAAGGTCCGCGAGGCGGCCACGGGCCAGGGCCGGTTGGAGGAGATCGCGGGACTGGCCGGCATCCCGGCGGGCGCGACGGTCTACGTGTACTGCAAGTCGGGCAGCCGGTCGGGCCCTGCGGTCGACCTCCTCCGCAGCGGCGGTCTCGACGCGGTCGACGTGCAGGGAGGCGTCCTCGCCTGGGTGCGCGAGGTCGACCCCCGGTTGCCGACCTACTGACATCGCCGCGCGGTCCACGCACGACCGACTCGTTCGCCGGGCTG
Source organism: Ornithinibacter sp. (assembly GCA_029266735.1). Taxonomy (GTDB): domain Bacteria; phylum Actinomycetota; class Actinomycetes; order Actinomycetales; family Dermatophilaceae; genus Fodinibacter. The sequence continues at coordinate 64,552 of JAQSWG010000019.1, read as the reverse complement.
CGCGGGTGCCTGCAGCACCTCGTGGTGGGCCGACCCACCCGGCATGTCACGACGTCCGGATGTCGGTGACCCGTGGTCGAATCGTGACGTGCTCGTCCTCCGCCGGCCCCCTCTGCAGGACGGCCGCTTGCGTGTGCTCGACGAGAGCCAGCGGGCCGCCGTCGACCACCGTGGGCCGGTGCTGCGGGTGGTCGGCGGTCCCGGCACGGGCACGACGACCGTGGCCGTCGAGGTCGTGGCCGACCGGATCTCGACAGGGGAGGCCCAGCCCGACGCGTGCCTCGTGCTGGCGCCGACCCGCCGTGCCGCCGGACTGCTGCGGGATGCCGTCACGTCGCGTCTCGGTGGCACCACCACCACCCCGCTTGCTCGCACGCACCAGTCGCTCGGGTTCGCGGTCCTCCGCGAGTCCGCGGCGCTGGCCGGGGACCCGGCGCCACGGCTGCTGAGTGGTCCGGAGCAGGACGTCATCCTCCGCGAGCTGCTCGCGGGGCACGCCGGGGGAGCCACGGCGCGCCCTCCGTGGCCCGAGGCGCTCGCCCTGGCGGTTCCCACCCGGACCTTTCGCGGAGAGCTCCGCGACCTCCTCATGCGGGTCGTCGAGCTGGGTCTGGACCCGGAGGATTTGGAGCGCCTCGGCCGGCAGCACGGCCGCGAGGAGTGGGTGGCAGCGGCCCACGTCCTTCGCGAGTACGACGAGGTGACGGCCCTCTCAGCCCCCGGGGCGTTCGACCCCGCGTGGATCCTCGGTGCTGCAGCAGACACCCTGCAGGCCGACCCCGGTGCCCTCGACCGGCTGCGCTCGCGGCTGCGCCTCGTCGTCGTCGACGACGCGCAGGAGCTCACGCCGGCCGCACAGCGCCTCCTCGAGGTCGTCGTCGGGCGAGGTGCGGTCGACCTCGTGCTGCTCGGTGACCCTGACTCTGCAACCCAGACCTTCCGGGGGGCCGACCCGCGGCTCTTCCTCACGGCATGGCCCGACGCCCCCACCCTGACCCTCGCCACGTCCTACCGGTGCGGGGGTGACGTGATGCAGGCGGCCCTACGGGTCGCGGGCCACGTCGGGGTCGTCGCCGGCGTGCGTCACCGGGAGGTCACTCCGGCCGCGCACGGGGGAGCCGTCGAGGCCCACCTCCTGCGCACTCCCGCCCAGGAGGCGAGCTATGTCGCGGCCCGACTGCGGGCGGCCCACCTTCTCGACGGCGTGCCCTGGTCGAGGATGGCCGTGGTGGTGCGCGGTGGCCCTCGCACCGCCACGCTGCGTCGGGTGCTCCGTGGTGCAGGAGTCCCCCTCGAGACCGCCGCGGCCGACCTTCCCGTCCACGAGGAGGTGGCCGTGCGGCCGTTCCTCACCATCCTGCGCTGCGCACTCGACGTCGTCGCGGGAGCCGAGGAGCTGGACCCCGCGGACGTCGTGGAGATCCTCACCTCTCCGGTGGGTGGCGCGGATGCCGTGACCCTGCGGAGGCTGCGCCGGGCTCTGCGCCGCCTCGAGCTCGACGACGGTGGGGGGCGCCCGAGCGACGTGCTCCTGGCGGAGGCCGTGCTCCACCCGTTTCCCCTCGACCGCGTCGGGCCCGAGGGTGCTCCGGCCCGGCGCACGACCCGGGTCCTTGCGGCCGCCGTGCACGCCCTGCAGCGAGGCTTCGGTGTCGAGGCGGTCCTCTGGGCGATGTGGAGCGCGAGCGGCCTCGCGGGGCCGTGGCGCGAGGCGGCCCTTGCGGGAGGGAAGGGTGGCGCCCGTGCCGACCGTGACCTCGATGCCGTGCTCGCCCTCTTCGATGCCGCGGCCCGGTTCACCGACCGCCTGCCCGGGGCCCTCCCGGGGGACTTCCTCGACCACGTCGTCGGCCAGGACGTCCCGGGGGACACGCTCGTCGCCCGCGCACCGGCGGGGGAGTCGGTGGCGTTGGTCACCCCGGCGGGATCGGCCGGCCGAGAGTGGGACCTCGTGGTCGTCGCCGGGTTGCAGGACGGGGTGTGGCCGGACCTGCGCACGCGCGGTTCCCTGCTCGGCTCCTCGCATCTCGTCGACGTCGTGACCGGCCGCGGCACCGACCCTCGGGCGGCCCGTGCCCAGGTGCGCCACGACGAGACGCGGCTCTTCCACGTCGCGGTGACCCGGGCACGACATCGCCTCGTCGTCACGGCCGTGCGCAGCGAGGAGGAGCAACCCTCGCCGTACCTCGACGTCGTCGACCCCCTCTCCGAGCCGCGGCGGTTCACCGACGTCCCGCGTCCGGCCACCCTGCCCGGGCTGGTGGCGGAGCTGCGGCGGGAGGCCGCCGGCGACGACCCGGCGACCCGGGGGGCGGCGATCACGGCGCTCGCCACCCTGGCGGTCGAGGGAGTGCCCGGTGCCGATCCGGCCCAGTGGTGGGCCCTGCGCGACCTCACCGATGACCGGCCTCGCCGTCCCCCGTCGGCTCCGGTGACCGTTGCACCGTCGACCATCGACCAGTTCGGACGGTGTCGGCTCCAGTGGGTCCTGCGAGCGGCCGGCGGCGACGGTCCGTCCATGGGTGCCCAAGACATCGGCACCCTGGTCCACGAGGTGGCGCACGACCTCGGTGACACCGACGCCGTGACGTATGCCGGTGAGCTGGAACGCCGGTGGGGAAGGCTCGGGCTCGCACCGGGCTGGCTCAGCCGGCGTGACCTCGCCCGGGCCCGGGCGATGACCGACCGGCTCGCCCGTCACGTCGCCGAGTCCGAGGCGGCCGGGTGGCGGAGAGCGGCATCCGAGGCGGCGATGTCAGTGGCCCTGGGGCGGGCCCGTGTCACCGGGCGGGTCGACCGCGTCGAGGTCGCCGCCGACGGCCGAGTGCGGATCATCGACCTGAAGACGGGGGCGACCAAACCGACGGCCGACGAGCTGCGCCGCCACGGGCAGCTGGGGGCCTACCAGCTGGCCGTCGAGGAGGGCGCCTTCGGGGAGCACGGTGTCCGCTCCGGTGGCGCGGCCCTTCTGCAGCTCGGGCGGGCGGCCGGCGCCCGCACGACGTTGCAGCTCCAGAATCCCCTGGAGTCGGACGACGAGCCCGGGTGGGCGCGCGACCTCGTCGAGGAGGTGGCTGCGGTGATGGGTGGAGCCGTCTTCGCCGCAACGCCGGGACCAGCGTGCGCAACCTGCCAGCTCAAGGACTCCTGCCCCGCCTACCCCGAGGGGCGACGACTGTGAGGAACGACGGCACGGCATCCGGTGGGGCGGTGTCCGTGGGTAGCCCCCCGGGCGGCACGGCATCCGCGAGCGTCTTCGACGGGCGGACGGACGCCGGGGGCGGTGAGGGGACGGGTGGTGTGCGCTGGAGCGCCGACGAGCTCTCCCGAGCGCTGGGCCAGGAGCACGCGCCCACGCCCGAGCAGGTCGCGGTCATCGAGGCCCCGTTGCGGCCGCTGCTCGTCGTCGCCGGCGCGGGATCGGGGAAGACGGAGACCATGGCGGCCCGCGTCGTGTGGCTGGTGGCGAACGGGCTCGTCCACCCCGACGAGGTGCTGGGACTCACGTTCACCCGCAAGGCAGCGGGTGAGCTCTCCGAGCGCCTCTCCGCACGGCTCGCGAGCCTGCGGGCCGCGGGAATCTGGAGCCCGCGCACCGACGAGGACGCATCGGTCCTCGACGACGTCCCGACCGTGTCGACCTACCACGCCTACGCGGGCCGGCTGGTACGCGAGCACGGGGTGCGGCTCGGCGTGGAGCGCGAGAGCCGCGTGCTCAGTGAGGCGGCCTCGTGGCAGGTGGCCCACGAGGCGGTCACGTCGTGGGACGGACCGATGGAGGGGGTGGAGAAGGCCGAGTCGACCGTCACCACGGCCGTCGTCGACCTCGCTGCGGAGATGACCGAGCACCTCGTGGGCGTGGACGACATCGCTCACCACCTCGACGAGGTCATCACGGCGCTGCAGGAGGTCCCGAGCGGGACGACGACGCGGCGCACGCTTCCCTCGGAGATCCGCGATGCCATCACGGTGCTCCGGGAGCGGCGTGCCATCCTTCCGCTCGTCGAGCGCTACCGGCACCTCAAGCGGGAGCGCGACGCCCTGGACTTCGCGGACCAGGTGGCTCTCGCCGCCCGCATCGCGACCACGGTGCCCGAGGTGGGCGCCATGGAGCGGACGCGGTTCCGGGCGGTGCTGCTCGACGAGTTCCAGGACACGTCCGAGGCGCAGCTGCAGCTCCTTCGCGCGCTGTTCGTCGCACCGGGCGAACCGGTGCCCGTCACCGCCGTCGGGGACCCGCACCAGTCGATCTACGGCTGGCGGGGGGCCAGCTCGACGACCCTTCACCGGTTCCGCTCGGACTTCGTCGACCCGGAGCCCCCGGTGGTGCTGCCCCTGTCCACGAGCTGGCGCAACGACCGGGTGGTGCTCGACCTGGCCAACATCGTCGCCGAACCGCTGTCCCGCAGCACCCGCGTCCCCGTCGCCTCTCTGACGGCGCGCCCGGGTGCCGGCGTCGGGCACGTCGCCACGGCCCGGCTCGCCTCGGTGGAGGACGAGGCGCGTCACGTGGCTGCCTGGCTCGAGAAGCGCCGGGCTCGCCCCGGCCGCCGGACGGCCGCCGTCCTGTGTCGCAAGCGTTCCCAGTTCGACGCGGTGGTGGAGGCCCTGGAGGACCGCCGCATCCCGTACGAGGTGGTCGGGCTCGGCGGTCTCCTCCACACGCCGGAGGTCGCGGACCTCGTCGCCCTGCTCTGGGTGGTGCAGGACCCCACCCGCGGTGACCGCCTGATGCGCCTGCTGACCGGCCCCTCCTGCCGGCTCGGAGCAGCCGACCTCGACGGGCTGGGCGCGTGGGCCCGCCACCGGCAGCGATCGGCTCGTGCCCACCGGGGAGCCGACCTCGCCCGCGACGCGAGCGAGCAGACCAGCATCGTCGAGGCCTTGGACGACCTGCCGACCTCTGCCTGGTCAGGCCCCGAGGGACAGTCGATCTCCCGGGTGGCACTCGAGCGGCTGAGCGGGCTCGGCGCCGCGGTGCGTCGACTGCGTGCGCTCACCGGTCTCGGGCTCGCAGAGCTGGCGGCCGAGGCAGAGGTCGCGCTCGGCCTCGACATCGAGGTGCTGGCCCGAGTCGGGTGGACGCCGGGCGCAGCGAGGGCTCACCTCGACGCGTTCGCCGATGTCGCCGCCACCTTCGCGGCGAGCGCCGACCGGGCGACGCTCGGCGGGTTCCTGGCATGGCTCGATGCGGCTGTCGCGGAGGAGCGGGGGCTCGACCTGGGGTGGGTCGAGGCGCGCACCGACGCCGTGCAGGTCATGACGGTCCATGCGGCCAAGGGTCTGGAGTGGGACGTCGTCGCGGTCCCGGGACTGGTGGAGGCCTCCTTCCCGGCTCACTCGGGCCGCACCTCGGTGCGCGACGGGGCGTGGGGTCACCCGCCACCGACGGACAAGGGCTGGCTCACCGGTCTCGCCAGCCTGCCGTACGACCTGCGCGGCGACGCCGATGGCCTGCCCCGCTTCGCCTGGGCCGGCCATTCCGGCTGGGACGACGTCGCGCTCGAGTTCCAGCGCTTCCGGGAGGCGGTCGCCGAGCACGGGATCGTCGAGGAGCGCCGGCTGGCGTACGTGGCAGTCACCCGGGCACGTCGAGACCTCCTCCTCACGGCGCACGTGTGGGGGACGGCGAGCACACCGCGGATCACCTCCCGCTTCCTCGACGAGGCCCGCAGCTCGCCCCTCGTGATCGCGCCGGGGCCCTGGGTGGATCTGCCGCCCGTGGAGCCGACGCCGCAGAATCCGCGGACCGCCGAGGAGGTGAGGGTGGACTGGCCCACGCTGGACCACCGTGGGCGACGAGCGGCCCTGGTCGGGCCGGCGGGCGCCGTGCTCGACGCCCTCGCCGCACTTCGCCGCGCGGGTGACAGCGGCCCGGGCGACGACGCTTCGCAGGCTCCTGGGTCGTCCCCGGCTGGTGGGAGGACGGACGGCCGGCCGAGCGGTGGCCAGTGGGACGCCGAGCTGAGGATGCTCCTCGACGAGAGGGCCCGTCGGCGCAACGGCGCCCAGGTCGACGTCGTGCTGCCGGCGCACCTGTCGACGTCCGCCCTCGTCGCGCTCGCCGAGGACGCCGATCGCTTCACCGTCGATCTCCGCCGGCCGATGCCCGTGCCCCCCGCCATGGCGGCGCGGCGGGGGACGTCCTTCCACGCCTGGGTGGAGGAGCACTACTCGCGAGCGGCCTTCGTCGACGTCGACGAGCTCCCCGGCTCGGCGGACGACACCGCGGGCGACTCCGACCTCGGCGCCCTGCGAGAGGCGTTCCTCGCCAGCGAGTGGGCCGACCGTGCTCCCGTCGAGGTCGAGACGAGCGTCGAGACGGTCGTCGACGGCATCGCGGTGCGAGGCCGGATAGACGCCGTGTTCGAGGAGGTGGCCGCCGACGGCACGACCGGCTGGGTCGTCGTGGACTGGAAGACCGGGGTTCCACCGAGCGGGGCACGGGCGACGGCTCGCGCCCTCCAGCTCGGCGCCTACCGCCTTGCCTGGGCCCGGGTTCGCGGGGTCCCCGAGTCGCGGGTGCGCGGTGCGTTCTTCCATGCCGCGACGGGGGACACCGTCTGGCCGGAGCTGCCAGGCCCGGAGGAGATCATCCGGGTGCTGCGCGCTGCTCGTCCGGGCTGACCTCGGGCGGGTCGCTCACGTCGTCGTCGGTGCCGACCGGGCGCGACTCGGCGACCGCGCTGAACGGTGGTGAGGGACCGGCCCCCTGGTCCGCGGTGTTCGCGGCCTCCATGCCTTCTGGAGCGGCCGCCGACTGCACCTGCGGCAGCTCCTCCTCGTCCTCGTCGACCACGAGGGCCGGTGGCCGCGTCGTCGGACGGATCCCGACCGGGGCGAGGGACGTCTGCTGGTAGTCGTCGAGCTCCTCCACGCCGTGGACAGCGTCATCGAGCCGTCGCAGCTGCGTCGTGAGCACCTCCACGGCCCCCGCGTCCTGGCGGGCCAGGCCACCCATGAGAGCGGACAGCAGGCCGAGCTCGCCGACGAGGCGGGCCCGCACGAGGAGGTTCGCATCGGGTCGCTCCACGCGGGCATGTGCGTAGGCCTCCAGGACCGTCTCGAGCGCCTCGGCTGGTGCGTCGGCCACGAGGGCGGCGAAGTCGTCCGCCGGGTCGGCGACCTTGGCGCCCTCCCACCCGGTCATCGCGCGGACCCGACCGGTGGAGGCGTCCGAGTCGTCCTCGAAGACGGCGAGCACGTGGTCGCCGGTGAGGTCACCGTGCGTGGGGGTCGGCGCGAAGCGCCACAGCGAGACGTCCTCGAGAGCGGACTCCCACCGGCCGAGGAGAGTCGTCGGGACCCGACCCGTCTCGGCGGCGCGGTCGAGCTCGGCGAGCCGGCGCGTCCGGTAGGCGTCGGCGTCGTAGCTGGGGACGCCGGCCTCGTCGAACAACGCGCGATCGGTGTTGTGCAGCGCGGCGAGAGCGCGGCCGAGCTCGGCCGCGAGCCCCGGGCCCGCCGGGAGCTCGGCGAAGTCGAGGTTGTGGCCCGGCAGGTACGGGTAGACCGCGGCACGGCCGCCCTCCGCCAGGGCAACGAAGCCCTTCGGCGCCGGCACGGCGAAGGGCATCCGCCTGCCCAACAGGGCGAGCAGCGCCACCGTGCGGTCCATCTCCGCTCCGGCGACATCGGTACGGGGCGCCCGGACGACCCACCGGCGGTGCTCGGTGTCCTGGACGAACGCGACGTCGAAGGACTGGTCCGGCGTGCTCGGGAGCGCCTCGACGCTCATCGGGTCGAGCCCGGGCACCGCCGCGCTGGCGAGGGCTGCGAGGAAGGCGGGGCTGCGGTCCACGTGGCCACGGTATGCCTCGTCCCCGGCCTAGGCTGGGACCCGTGCCCCGAGGCCACGCAGTCATCCATGACCTGCCCCTGAGCAGACCCGTCCTCGACCGCCGTGCTGACCTGCGTACCGACCCCGGGCTCCTGCCCCGGCTCCTGGCCGACCCCGGCACCGCGGTCCTCCGGCTCGTCGGGGACCGGGTCCGTGTCCGTGACGTCGAGGGCCCGGGACTGGGGGTCTGGGTGAGCCCTCCCTCGGACGCGGACAGGAGTCGGCTCGCGTTCTACCTCGGGGAGGCCGGTGGAACGGCATACGTCGGGGTCGTCGCGGACGACCTGGTCGCGGAGGGTGACGGGGACGCGGCGCTGCGCACGCTGCGCCAGGTGGGTGCGGAGCTCGACGACGTCGGGGCGGCCACGTACGTCACCACCCTGGCGCTGGCGAACTGGCACCGCGCGCACGGCCACTGCCCGAGGTGCGGTGCGCCGACGGCGCCGGACCTCGGCGGCTGGATCCGCCGGTGTCCCCGGGACGACAGCGAGCACTTCCCACGCACCGACATGGCCGTCATCGTGGCCGTCGTCGACGCCGACGACCGGATCCTCCTCGCCCGTGGCCGCGGGTTCCGAGCTCGCGGGATGTCGGTCCTCGCTGGCTTCGTCGAGCCGGGAGAGACCCTGGTCGGTGCGGTGGTGCGCGAGGTCGCCGAGGAGGTGGGTGTCGACGTGCGGGACGTGACCTATGTCGGCGACCAGCCCTGGCCGTTCCCCTCATCGCTCATGCTCGGGTTCACCGCTCGGGCGGTGGCCACCGAGCTGCGGCTGCAGGAGGCGGAGATCGAGGCCGCCCGGTGGTTCAGCCGGGACGAGCTGACCGGGGCGCTCGCCGACGGCTCGGTCGTCGTGTCCGGCCGCATCTCGATCTCACGTCGGCTCATCGAGCACTGGTACGGCCGCCCCCTCGACACCGTGGACGTCGCGCCCCGCTGACGTGGCGGCGTCCTCCCCGACTTCGTCTGTCGGCCTGCCGCCCACACGCCGCCTGGGCGACGTGTCGACGACCGCGTGACAGACGAAGTCGGGGAGCCCCCGGGTCAGGCGAGGCGCTCCCGAACCTGTCCGATCGACGGGTTGGTCGCGGCGGAGCCGTCCGGGAAGAGCAGCGTCGGCACGGTCTGGTTGCCCCCGTTGACCGACATGACGAAGTCGGCGCTCTCCGGCTGGTGCTCGATGTCGACCTCGGTGAAGCCGATCCCCTCGCGTTCCATCTGCACCTTCAGCCGTCGGCAGTAGCCGCACCACGTCGTCGTGAACATCGTGACGGTGCCGGGGGCGGGCAGGGTCTGGCCGGACACGGCGCTCATGTGCAGGCTCCTCGCGGGATGGTCGGGACTCGGTCCCGTGAACGCGCGGCACGGCGGGATGCTTCCCGCCGCCGGTCCCACCGTCGTCCAGAGGCTCGACGGAGCGTCACCCCGCAGACCTAGGATCGGGCCGATGGCCAGCCTGCCCGTGCACCCCGGAGCGGACGCCGTCCTCGACGCCCTCGACCCCGAGCAGCGCGAGGTCGCGGCGCACCCGAGCGGACCGATGTGCGTCCTGGCCGGGGCCGGCACGGGCAAGACCCGGGCCATCACCCACCGCATCGCCTACGGGGTCCTCTCCGGGGTGTACCAGCCGCAGCGGGTCCTGGCCGTGACCTTCACGGCCCGCGCGGCCGGAGAGATGCGGTCGCGGCTTCGGGATCTGCACGTGGGGGGCGTCCAGGCTCGGACGTTCCATGCCGCGTCGCTGCGTCAGCTCCACTACTTCTGGCCGCAGGCCGTCGGAGGAGCCGCCCCGGAGGTCATGCCGCACAAGGCCAGTGCCGTGGCGGAGGCCGGGGCCCGGCTGCGGCTGCGGCTCGACGGACCGGCCGTGCGCGACCTCGCGTCCGAGATCGAGTGGTCGAAGGTCTCGCTCCTCACCCCCGAGTCGTATGCCGCGGCGGTCACGGCCCGACGCCGCGAACCGCCGGCCGGCCTGGACGCCACGGCGATGGCGCGGCTCGTCGCCGCCTACGAGGAGGTCAAGACCGAGCGGGGGGTCATCGACTTCGAGGACGTCCTGCTGCTCATGGTCGGCATCCTCCGCGAGCACGACGAGGTCGCCCAGGCCGTTCGCGGCCAGTACCGCCACTTCGTCGTCGACGAGTACCAGGACGTCAACCGTCTCCAGCAGACCCTTCTGGAGCTGTGGCTGGGGGAGAGGGACGACATCTGTGTCGTGGGTGACCCCGCGCAGACGATCTACTCGTTCACCGGGGCCTCGCCCCAACACCTCCTCGGCTTCCGGTCCCGCCACCCCGAGGCACGCACGGTCGAGCTCGTGCGCAACTACCGGTCGACGCCACAGGTGGTGGGGCTCGCCAACCTCGTCCTGCGTGGCCCCGGTGGTGAGCGCCGTTCCGGCGCCGTCGAGCTGCGAGCCCAGCGGTCCGACGGCCCGGCACCCGAGCTGGTCGTCGCCGACAACGAGCCCGACGAGGCAGCCGGCGTCGCCGCGCGGGTCTCCGCCCTCCTCGACGAGGGGCACCCGGCATCGGAGATCGCGGTCCTGTTCCGCACCAACGGGCAGAGCGAGGGGTTCGAGTCGGCCCTGGCCGAGCGCGGCATCCCGTACCTCGTGCGGGGTGGCGAGCGCTTCTTCTCGCGCAAGGAGGTCCGCGACGCACTCGTCCTCCTGCGGGGTGCCGCCCGCTCGGACGACGGGGAGGTGCCGCTTCCCGATCTCGTCCGCGACGTGCTCCTCGGGGCGGGGTGGACGCGCGAGCCGCCGACCAGCGGCGGGGCGGCACGGGAGCGCTGGGAGTCGCTGGCGGCGCTCGCCGGCCTCGCCGACGACGTGCACGCCGCCGATCCCACGGCCCGGCTGCCGGCCCTGGTCAGCGAGCTCGACGAACGCGCGTCGGCGCAGCACGCACCGACCGTCCAGGGCGTGACGCTGGCCTCCCTGCACGCGGCGAAGGGCCTCGAGTGGGACACCGTCTTCCTCGTCGGATGCTCAGAGGGTCTGCTCCCCATCACGATGGCCGACACACCGGAGGCCGTCGAGGAGGAGCGTCGGCTGCTCTACGTCGGCGTCACGCGCGCGCGTCAACGCCTCGTCCTGTCGTATGCCGGAGCCCGCACCCCGGGCGCGAAGCCGTCTCGCCGCCCCTCACGGTTCCTGGAGGGGACGGCGGCCGTCCTCGGTGAGGCGGCTCGCTCACAGCCGCGCAGACGACGCACGTCCGGTGCCGGGAAGGCCCTCACCCCGGTGCGGTCGACCTGCCGGTCGTGCGGCGTCGCCCTCTCGACCGCCAGGGAGCGGACGATCGGGCGCTGCTCGTCGTGCCCCACGACCATGGACGAACGGCTCTTCGAGACGTTGCGCGAGTGGCGCCTCACGACGGCCCGAGCAGCGGACCTGCCCGCCTTCGTCGTCTTCACCGATGCCACCCTCGTCGCGATCGCCGAGCAGATGCCCGCCGACGTCGCGGCGCTGGCGCGGATCACGGGGGTCGGTCCCGCCAAGCTCGAGAGGTATGGCGAGGCGGTGCTCGACCTTCTCCAAGATTTTTCCGACGACGAGTCACCCTGAGGGACAAGCCATCTGGCGCCATGCGAGTACTCATGGCGCTGCAGCCCGAGATTAATGCGTTGCCTGCCGCGCGCCGGCTCCTCTACCCTCGTCAGAGCACCTCGCGTGTCCGCCCCGGACGCGCGTCGAACCGAGCAGCAGTGAGGAGGGTTGGCCCTGATGGAGACGATGACGACGACGACGGCGATGAGCGCTGTCCGTGATGCCGCGCGTCCCTGGCGTGGCGCCAACACCGCTCACGCAGGCACGTTCCGCTCCGTCCAGGGGCGCACTGTGCCTTTCGCCGGGTTCCTCGGTCGCGACCTCGTCGTGGACCAGCGCGCCACCGGCGTCGACGCCATCGCCCCGATCACGGGAGTCGTGTATCCACGCCTCGAGGCACCACCTGTCTGACAGCTGACAGGTCACCTCGAGGCCGCGGATCCCGACACCGGGATCCGCGGCCTTTTCGTACCCGCTCACCAGCACGGACCGAGACCACGCGAGGCACCGAGATGACCACGACCACCGAGCGGACCGACACCGGCCGCCCACCGAGTACCGCGCGCCGCAGCTGGCGCACCGAGATGACCGAGCGCCCCACCGGGCGCGCCGAGCAAGGAGGTGACACCCCGATGCAGCTGACCGAGCTCCTCGACCTGCACGAGTCGTCCGGAACGACCGGCGATGGCGTTCCCTGCCGTGAGAACGACGCAGAGCTGTGGTTCGCCGACACGCCGGAGGGGGTCGAGTTCGCCAAGGCACTCTGCGGGACGTGCCCGGCACGGGCCGCGTGCCTCTCGGGAGCCCTCCACCGGCGTGAGCCCTGGGGCGTCTGGGGCGGCGAGCTGTTCGTCCAGGGCGAGATCGTCGCCCGAAAGCGTCCCCGCGGACGGCCCCGCAAGGACGACGTCGCGGCGTAAGGACCGCACACCACCGTGGCCGGCATTGCCGAGCCACCACCACCACTACGACCCAACGACGACATCCACAAGGAGAGCACCATGTACACCAGGGCGATGCAGCGCATCCGCCGTACCGCGCACCAGCGCCGCGTCCACGAGATGCAGCGCATGGCGCAGGTCGCGGCCGATCGCGAGCAGATGCGGGTGGTCATGTACACGCACGTGCGATGACTCCGGCGACCGACCAGCGCACCGCCCCCGACACCGTGTCGGGGGCGGTGCTGCTCGGGCTGCACACCGCGATCGACCGGCCCACGGCACGCCTCACCGAGCGGGACTTCTGGCGCGCCGTGGCGGCGACGCTCGTGCTGGTGCCGCGGCGCCGCCGGAAGTGACCGCCGTCATTCCAGGAAGGCCTGTGCAGGCGCGCGACCTGCGCCTATGGTGGGGTCCAGACGGTGTCGACGAAGACACCCGAGGAGTGGATGACCATGGACCGCTCGCGCCCCACACGCCGTGACTTCCTCCGCATCGGCGGGGCTGGTGCGGGACTGATGCTCATCGGTCAGGTCGGCGGCCAGGCGTTCCGGTTGCCGGCCGCGCTCGCCGTTCCAGGTGGGCTCCTCGACGCGACCGCCGTCCCGAAGTTCCAGAGCGCCCTGCTCATCCCTCCGGTCATGCCCCGGTCGGGTCGCATCCCGCGACCCGGTGGGCCCCCGATCGACGAGTACGTCATCTCGGTCCGGCAGCTCGACCAGCAGGTGCTCCCGGACGGCATGCCTATGACGACCGTGTGGGGATACGGCCCGGTGGAGGCGCGGCACCCCCGAGCGCTGCTCCTGCACCACGCCCCGTCCCTCACCATCGAGGCCCGCCACGGCCGACCGGTCCGGGTCACGTGGGTCAACGACCTCGTCGACGACGAGGGACACTTCCTGCCCCACCTCCTGCCCGTCGACCAGACCCTCCACTGGGCCAACCCGCCCGGCGGGACGGATGGGCGGGACGCCGAGCCGAGCTGGAGCGACACGCCAGCGCCGTACACCGGCCCGGTCCCGCTCGTCACGCACCTGCACGGGGCGGACGGCGTCGGCGACGAGAGTGACGGCTACCCGGAGGCGTGGTTCCTCCCCGACGCCGTCGACGTCCCGGACGGCTTCGCCCGCGTCGGCACGTGGTACGACTTCTTCGCGGAGAAGGCGGCATCCCGGTTCGGGGTCTCCTGGGCGCCGGGCACGGCCACTGCGCAGTACCCCAACACCGGTCGTGCGGCGACGCTCTGGTACCACGACCACACCCTCGGGATGACCCGGCTCAACGTCTATGCGGGGCCGGCGGGCTTCTTCCTGCTGCGCGGTGGCTCCGCGGGCGACGGGGCAGTGGTCGACGCGCGCACCGGGGAGCCGGCGGTGCTGCCGGGGCCGGCGCCGAAGGAGCACGACCCGTTCCCCTCCCCCAAGCGCTACCGCGAGATCGCGCTCGCCATCCAGGACCGGTCCTTCGGTGCGGACGGCTCGCTCTTCTACCCCTCCTCCCGCGCCTTCTTCGACGGCATCGAGGGTCCCTACATCCCGCACACCGACATCTCCCCGGCGTGGAACCCCGAGTTCTTCGGGAACACCATCATGGTCAACGGCCGCACATGGCCTCACCTCGACGTCGAACAGCGGCGCTACCGGTTCCGGGTGCTCAACGGGTGCCAGTCCCGGTTCCTCATCCTCGACTTCTCCGGGATCCCGGGCGTCGAGGTGTGGGTCATCGGCAACGAGGGCGGGTTCCTCACCGGTCCCGTCGACCTCACCGCCGACCACGACAACCGGATCGTCCTCGGCCTGGCCGAGCGAGTCGACCTCATCGTCGACCTCACGAACGTCCCTGTGGGGTACCACGTCCTGCGCAACGTCGGACCCGACGAGCCGTTCGGCGGCGGGGTCCCCGGCAAGGACTTCCCGGTGGCCGACCCATCATCCACCGGCCAGGTTCTCCAGCTACGGGTCGGCCCGGCGGTGGACCGCGACACCACGACACCGCCGCGCCACCTCCGGCTGCCGGCATACGAGCCACTGCCACCGATGACGGTCACCCGACCGCTCGCGCTCGTCGAGGAGATGTCGATGCACTTCGACGACGCCCCGGCGGAGGCCCTCCTCGGCACTGTCACCGGTGACCCCAACGCCGGTCCCGCCGACTGGGTGCCGCTGGGCTGGCACGAGCCCGTGACCGAGAACCCGGTGGTGGGCGACACCGAGGTGTGGGAGCTCTACAACACGACAGGCGACGCGCACCCGATGCACGTGCACGAGACGACCTTCGAGGTCGTGGACCGGCAGGACATCGTCGTGGACGAGGAGGGAACCGCCGTGCTCGTGCAGCCCGGATCGGAGCGCCATCCGTGCGAGCCGTGGGAGACGGGCGCCAAGGACACGGTCATCGCGTATCCGGCTCAGGTGACTCGGATCCGAGCCCACTTCGACAACCCGGGGCAGTTCGTGTGGCACTGCCACATCGTGGAGCACGAGGACAACGAGATGATGCGGCCCTACCGGATCGGCGCCAGCACGGCGTCCAACGGCTCCGGTGCCTGAGGGGTGCGCCCTCGTTACCCTGAGGCCATGGCCACGCTCAGGATCGCCCAGGACCCCGCCGCGGACCGCGTCCTGTCCGAGGACCCCTTCGCTCTTCTCGTCGGCATGCTGCTCGACCAGCAGTTCCCCATGGAGCGGGCGTTCGCGGGACCGGCAAAGGTGCTCGAGCGTTTCGGCACCCTCGACCCCTCGGCGGTCGCCGACGCCGACCCGGAGTCCTTCGCCGAGATCTGTGCGACGCCACCGGCCGTGCACCGCTACGGCCGGTCGATGGCCGGGCGGATCCAGGCGCTGGCTGCCGTCGTGAGAGATGACTACGGCGGGAACGCGGCATCGATCTGGCAGGAGGCCGAGACCGGGGCCGAGGTCGTGGCGCGGCTCAAGGCTCTTCCCGGTTTCGGTGAGCAGAAGGCTCGGATCTTCGCCGCGCTGCTGGGAAAGCAGCTGGGGGTTCGCCCACCCGGCTGGGAGGAGGCCTGCGGCGCGTACGCGGAGCAGGGCTCCTTCCGTTCGGTCGCGGACGTCGTGGATGCCGACTCGCTGCAGAAGGTGCGGGACTTCAAGAAGGCCGCCAAGGCGGCACCTCGGGACTCCTCCTGATCGACGTGGCCGACCTCGACGAACCGGATGCCGGCACACCGCTCGTCTGCGCGACGTGCGGGACGTCGGTGGTCGGCGCCCACGCGACAGGGCTCGCGAGGCTCACGTGGGCACGCGGTGTGGAGAACGGTGGGTGGGTGTGGACCTGTCCGCCGTGCAGCCGTGACCACCTGCGCAGCATCGAGGGCAAGCTCGACCGCGCCTGGTGGTGACCTTCGCCGGGGGGACCGCACGCTCTTGATCGGCTGGACCAGACCATACGAGCGGTAGATGGTGGCCGGCGCGTAGCAGCAGGATCTGCGGCTCAGACCGGCGGTGGCGGCAAGCGCGACTCGTCCAGTCCGGGCAGATAGGCGCAGACCATCTCGCGCAGTGGGACCGTGCCGCCGATCTGGCTCAGGACACCGATGCCCCCGAGCCACACCCGGTGGATGAGGAGGTACTCGGGGGGGAGGTTGAGCTTGAGCCCGATGAGGAACTGTGGTCGGCGAGGGTCCTGGATCTGTGCCGCTGCCCCCCGCAGCCACGCGCGCGTCGGGGTGAACTCCTCGTGGATGAGCGGCTCCACGAGCGGAGTGAGGAACTCGAGGAGAACCTGGGGGTCGATGTCCACACCCCGGCGGATGAAGCCCTCAGACCGGAGCACCGCCTCCAACGCCTCGCCGTCCCCCGCGAGGGCCTCCGTGAGCACCCGGCCCAGGGAGGCCGGTAGCCCTGCAGGCAGCCGGTTGACCGCGCCGAAGTCGAGGACGCCGAGCCTGCCGTCGGCGGTGACCCGGAAGTTGCCGGGGTGGGGGTCGGCGTGCAGGAGCCGTGCCCGGTTGGGGGCGCGGAGGAGGAACTCGAGGTACAGGGTGGCTGCCTCGTCCCGCTCCTCCTGGGTGCCGTCGGTGATGATCCGGGACAGGGGCCGTCCGTCGATCCACTCCGTGACGAGGACGTGGTGGGAGTCGACGAGGACGTCGGGCACGAGCACGTCGTCGTCGTCGCGGAAGGCCTGCGCGAAGTACCGCTGGTGCCTCGCCTCGAGGTGGTAGTCGAGCTCCTCGCTCATCCGGGCCTTGAGCTCGTCCATGATCGGCTTGACGTCCACGCCGGGCACCCAGGAGCCGGCGAGGCGGGCCACGCGGGACAGCTGGTTGAGGTCCGACATGAGGGCGGCTGCGGCACCCGGGTACTGGATCTTCACCGCGACCTCGCGCCCGTCCCGCCACACCGCCTTGTGGACCTGGCCGATGGATGCCGCCGCTGCCGGGACGTCGTCGAACTCCACGAGCTTCGTGGTCGCCCACCGGGGGCCGAGCTCGCGAGCGAGGATCTCGTGGACCCGGTCCCTGCCCATGGGTGGCCCGGACTCCTGGAGCCTGGTCAGGGTCGCCCGGTAGGGACCGGCCAGCTCCTCCGGCATCGCGGCCTCCATGACCGAGAGCGCCTGGCCGAACTTCATCGCCCCACCCTTGAGCTGGCCCAGGACCGCGAAGAGCTGTTCTGCGGTGCGGGTCTGCAGCTCGGCCGCCACGACCTCGGCCGGGCGCCCGCCCACGCGCTTCCCCATGCCGAGGGCGGCGCGTCCGGCGTGACCGAGGGGGAGTCCGACGAGCTTGGCGGTCCGGGCGATGGAGCTCCGGGGGATGTCGGTCACCCGGCCATTCTCCCCCGTGCGCATCGACAGCCCGGTACAGGGTTCCACAGGCGGTGCGTCACGCTGAGGCCGGAGAGCCCGATCTCGGTCGAGATCCCTCCGAGCCCAGGGTCACCACGGAGCACCGCGAGCACCGTCACCGTCGCGACGGCGGCGGCGAGGACGACGCTCTCGGGCGGCACTGCTCCGGGCCCGCTCACCTCGGACCGGTCCGGCGCTGCGCACTCGAGGCACGCGGTCCGTCCCGGGAGGACGAGCGGGCCGACGACGACCCGGTCCACCTGAAGGACGATCGGGAGGTGGGGCACCCCTCGCGCCTGCCAGGGGGCGCCCACCCAGCCCGGGCGGCGGCCCTCGGCGACGAGGACCACCGCGGCCGGTCTCCGTCCATCGAGCCCGAGGGCGACCTCGGCGCCGTCCGCGGCGTGCCGGCCGCCCTGGACGGCAACGCGGCAGCGGCGGAGCTGTGCGGACGCCTCCTCGGCGAGTGGCCCCCAGCCGTCGACGACGACGTGGACACCCCCCGCGCCCGGCGGGACCTGGGGACGGCTTGCCACGGCATCCAGGCCGAACGGGACGTGGCCCACGCCGGCTGCGGACCCGCCGTCCACGCCGCCCACGCCGCCCCCTTGCTCCCGGTGCACCGGCCCACGTGCCGGCCTCTCGACGCCTGCCATCCTGCCGGGGTGGCGTGGTCGCCATCGGTCGTCCACAGGCTCCGAACGGCGAAGGCCCCGACCCGCGGGGGTCGGGGCCTTCGAGGCGAGACTCGTGTCTCGGGCCGTGCCGAGCGGTGTCTCAGGCCTTCCCGAGGATCCGGTTGAGGTTGGTGCCGCAGACGGGGCACTCGCCCTTGGCCATCCGGCGTCCGTTCTCGGACACGACGACCTTCCCCTCCGCCTCGCGCTTCTCCTTGCACTTCACGCAGTAGAACTCGCCCTTGTAGGTCTCGTCAGCCATGGAAGCTTCTCCTTCTCGTCGACCACGGCGCGCCGCGTCGATGCGATGGTGCCGCACTGGCGGCCTGGACCCCACAACCCTAGCCACGCCGGGTGCCACGGAAGCCGTTGACGCGCTGGCGGGCGCGACGGCATCCACCACCGGTACCAGCGGTCCCATCGGTCCCAGCAGTGCCGTTGGGCGCACGAACCGAGGGCGCCCTACGCTCGTCCAGTGACCACCCCGGACGTCGAGGTCCGCCGCAGCCGTCGGCGCCGGCGCACCGTGAGCGCATACCGGGAGGGGGATCGGACGGTCGTGCTCGTCCCGGCCTCGTTCAGCCCCGCCGAGGAAGCCGCCTGGGTCGAGCGGATGCTCGCCCGGCTGGCCGCGGGTGACCGGCGCCGCCAGACGACCGACGAGGCGCTCACCGCCCGGGCGGTCCGCCTCTCCACCCACTACCTCGGTGGCCACGCACGGCCGGCGAGCGTGCGCTGGGTGTCGACGATGGGCCGCCGCTGGGCCTCGTGCACCCCCACGGACGGGACGATCCGGGTGTCCGACCGACTGCGTGACGTGCCCGAGCACGTTGTCGACTACGTCCTGCTCCACGAGCTGGCCCACCTGCTCGTGCCCGGGCACGGCCCGGCCTTCTGGCGCCTCCTCGCCTCGTATCCCCGCCTGGACCGGGCACGCGGCTTCCTCGACGGGCTCGCCCACGCAGAGGGAAGGCCGGCCGGTCGGGACGACCCGCTCGACGACGGCGCGCTCGAGTCAGGCGGGGCCGGCGACGTCGCGGGCGCCGGCGACGTGGGTGACCTGTCGGACGGCCCGTCGGGCGGCTGACACGAGCGGCACCAGCTCCGCGCGGGTGCCGTCGGGCAGTGCGCCGACCGGCCACCAGCGCACGTCGTCGGACTCGGAGCTGACCCGCGGCCACGAGCCCTCCGGCGCCACCGCGGCATACCGGACGTCGAGGTGCTCGCGGCACCGGCCGAACGCACCGACCAGCACGTGCCGGTCGAGCTGGACGGGATGTGGCAGCGGCTCGAGCAGGCCGATGCCCGACTCCTCGCGAGCCTCACGACGTGCGGCCGCAACGAGGGTGGCGTCACCCTCCTCGAGGTGGCCGCCGAACTGGAACCAGGCCCGGGCCTTGCGGTGAAGGGTGAGCAGCACCTGTTCGCCCGTCCCGTCGAGGACGACGCAGGACGCCGTGAGGTGGGCCGGTGGCCCGCCCCGCGCGACGCCGTCCGGGTGCGCGGCCAGGTGCCGCAGGTAGTCGCGCCGCAGCGTCTCCTGACCCGCGTCGGGCGCCGGCCAGCGCTCGAGGACCGCCTGTGCGTCGGCGAGCAGGTGGGCGTATGCCGCCGCGACGACGGCGTCCTCCGCCTGACGACCCCCTCCCGCTTCTCCCGGAGGGGAGGGTGCGGTCACGCAGGGTCCTCGCCGCTGAGCAGGCGGTCGAGCTCGTCGTCCAGCTCGTCGCCGTCGGGACGTCCGGCCCGCTCGACGTAGCCCAGGGGGTCGTCGAGGTCGTCGGCGCCCGGAGCGAGGTCAGGGTGGCGCCATGCCGCGTCGCGCGCGCCCGGCCCACCGCGGTCCTCGAGGGCTGCGAAGAGGTTCGCCGCGTCGCGCAGGCGGCGGGGCCGCAGCTCCAGGCCGACGAGGGCACCGAAGGCCTTCTCGGCGGACCGCCTCGCCGAGTGCATCGACCTGCGGGAGATGTTGCCGGGTCGCCCGGTCGCTGACGACGTCGACCCAGCCTTCGACGAGGGCGAGCAGCGTCTCGAGCCGGGCGAGGGCGGCCTTCTGGGCCGGTGACTGCTGTGGAGCGAACATCCGTCCCTGGAGGGCGTCCTGGACCGCTTCCGGGTCGGACGGGTCGATCGCGCGGACCGCCTCCTCGATGGCGTCGGTGTCGATGCGGATGTCGGCGGCGTAGTCGCGAACCGCGGCCAGGAGTGCCGGGGCCAGCCACGGCACGGCGCCGAACAGGCGCACGCGCGCCACCTCCCGGACCGCGAGGTACAGGCGGGCCTGGGGCTCGTCGACCTGCAGCCCCTCGGCGAAGGTGCGGACGGACGCGGGCATGAGCACCACGGTGGGAGCGGCGACGAGCGGGAGCGAGACCTCGCAGCCGGTCAGCACCTCTCCGGCCAGCGTCCCCGTGCCCTGGCCGAGCTGCATCGAGAACATGGAGCCGTGCATTCGCCGGAGCATCGGGCCGGCCTGGTCGACCAGGCCCGGGGGCAGGCCGGCATCCCCGAGCTGCTCGAGCTGGCTCGAGAGCGCGTTCCCCACCGCGGCGGTGACACCCTCCGCCACCGGCTCGACGAGGTCGGTCCACACCGGCATCGTCTCCTCCACCCACTCGGCGCGGCTCCAGGCGGCGCCCCGCAGGCCGGGTGACGTCAGGTCCGTGACGGCATCCAGCCACATGCCCCCCACCTGGACCGCCTCCTCGGCGGCCCGGCGGTCCGCGTCGGCGGCGAGCGAGTCACCCGCGGCGGCGACGGTCTTGCGCGCGATGTCCGTGGCGAGCTCGACGTTCACCGCGGTCTTTCCCTCAGGCGCGGCGAACATCGCCTGGACCTGGCTCATCACCATCGCGAGCATCTGTGGGTCGACCTTGTCGAGCCCCATCCCCTGCATCATCGACGCGACCTGGGGGTCCAGCTCTCCACCACCGGTGAGCCCGCGCAGCAGGCGCTCGATGTCCGGCGGAAGGTCGGGCTGGTCGTCGTCGGGGATGTTGGTCACGCCGGGCTCCCTCGCGTGGGGGTGAGAGGATGTCGTCTCGATACAGCCAACCACGATCTCGCCCCGAGAGTTCCGCGCCGGGGTCACCGAGGAGCCCCATGTCCGTCCACCACGACGCCGTCGCGCTCGTCGCGCTGCGCGACGATCGGGTGTCGGTCGATGAGGTTCTGGATGCCGTTCGCCACCCGTCGTGCGGCGGGGTCGCACTGTTCGTGGGCGTCGTCCGCGACCGCGACCACGGCGACGGTGTCGAGGCCCTCGACTACGAGGCACACCCGGCGGCCCTCGAGGCGATGGTCCGCACGTGCCAGGCCGTCGCCGAGCGGACCGACGCGGTCCGGGTCGCGGCGGTCCACCGCGTGGGCGCCCTGCGCGTCGGTGACCTCGCCGTGGTGGTGGCCGCCGCGGCGCCGCACCGGGCCCAGGCGTTCGACGCCTGCCGCGACCTCATCGACACCCTGAAGACGGAGACGCCCATCTGGAAGCATCAGCACCTCGCCGACGGGTCGTCGGAGTGGGTGGGGACCCCGTGAGCGGGCCGTACGCCGACGTCGTCGCGAACAGCGGCTACCCGGGTGATCCCCGCGACGCGGACGGACACGGTGCGGAGCGAGGGCTGGCGGCCGGGCGCCGCCGCTCTGCCCTCCGCCCCGGCCTGCTCCCGGCCGCGCTGCTCACCGCAACCTTCCTCGCCATCGCCCTGGCGGCTGCTCTGACCTTCGTCGGGCTCCCGTATGTCGTCATGTCGCCCGGGCCGGCGACGAACATCCTGGGGAACATCGACGGCAAGCCGCTGCTCGCCGTCGAGGGCGCCACCACGTACCCGACGACGGGGCGGCTCGACTTCACGACCGTCAGCGTGGACGGGGGCCCAGGGGTCACCATCACGGTCTACGACGTCGCCCGCGCATGGCTCTCCGACACCGAGGAGGTGCTCCGGGTCGACGACGTGTTCCCCCCCGACTCCAGCCAGGAGGAGGTCGAGGAGGAGGGGGCGGCCGAGATGGCGGGTTCGCAGTCCGTCGCGACCGCCACGGCCCTGCGCGCCATGGGCCGCGAGGTCGAACAGACCGTGGTCATCGCCGACGTGTTCGAGGGCGGTCCGTCACAGGGAGTCCTGGAGCCGGGTGACGTGCTCGTCTCCGTCGGCGACGCCGAGGCATCCTCCTCGGATGCCGTCCGTGCCGCGGTGCAGCGGACGGAGCCAGGCGACACGGTCCCCGTCGTCGTCCTGAGGGAGGGTGAGGAGCGGACCGTCGCGGTGCGCCCGGCGGAGTCGGCCCGGGGCACCGTCATCGGGGTGGGGCTCCGGCTCGACTACGACCTGCCGGTGGACGTGAGCCTGCGGACGGGCAACGTCGGCGGCCCGTCGGCGGGACTGATGTTCAGCCTTGCCATCTACGACGTGCTGACGCCCGGGGAGCTCACCGGCGGCAAGGAGATCGCGGGGACCGGGACGATGGAGGACGACGGCACCGTCGGCCCCATCGGCGGCATCCGGCAGAAGCTCGTGGGGGCTCAGGCCGCGGGAGCCGACTTCTTCCTCGCCCCTGCGGACAACTGCTCCGACGTCGCCGGACACGTCCCCGACGGTCTGCGCGTCGTCAGGGTGGCGACCTTCGACGAGGGACTCGCCGCAGTGCGGGACATCGCCTCAGGGGACGCAGCGTCCCTGCCCACCTGCGGCTGAGTGATCCCTGGATCAGGCGGGAGCCAAGGTGGCCCGTAGCGCGTGGACCAGGCCCGGTGCGATCTCCTCGCCGAGCGCCACCCGGTCGTCGCTGTCATGGGCCCGCTGACGCAGCAGGCACCGCGCCGCCCCGTCGCGCGTCACGGCGACGAGGAGGCGCACGTCCGAGCGCTGCGCGTGCTCGGCCACCGCCCGCAGCGCGGCGTCGGCGTCCTGGGGGAGATCCCGCTCGGCATCCGGGGGTACGACGATCCGCTCCACGGCGAGGGCGCACCCCGCGACCTGCTCGGGCCACGCGATCTGCCCGAGCAGCTCCTCGAGTCCGGCCGCCTCCGGCAGCTCGTCCTGCTCGACGGCACTGAGGGCGCCGGTCACGGCGTCGTGGAGGGCGAGCCCGTCGGCCAGGTGTGGCTCGTGCATGAGCAGCTCGGCCGTCGGCACGAGGGCGAAGAGCCGCACCGGCTGGTCCCAGCCGGACCGCGCCACGTGCCGCTCGGTGTCCAGGGCCGCGAGGGTGAGGGGATCCGTGACGGGGTGAGGGGTCTGGGGCACCGGACCATGGTGCCCGATCCTCGTGCAGGAAGCCGGGGTACATTCGTCGCCCACGGTCGACGCGGGGCACCCCCGCCGACGGGACGAGGAGAGCAGTGAGTCGCTCGGAGTGGTTCGACGGGCCTGCGGGTCCGGATGACGGTTCGGCACGCCCCCGGGGCGGGAGCGACGGCCCTGCCGCCCCGGCCCGACCTGCCACGCGGCGCCGGAGGGGGCCGCTCGGCACGACCATCGTCGTCCTGCTCGCCGTGGTCGTCCTGGGCGGCATCGCGGCCGACCTCCTCACGGACATCTGGTGGTACGACTCCGTCGGCTTCCGCTCGGTGTTCGTCAAGGAGCTGACGACCAAGCTCGGCATCTTCGTCGGCGCCGCCCTCCTCACCGGCGCGGCGGTCGGTGCCAGCCTCGTCGTCGCCTACCGCACCCGCCCGCTGTACGTGCCCGTCACGCAGGCCCAGCAGGTGCTCGAGCAGTACCGCCAGGCCATCGAGCCGCTGCGCCGCCTCGCCGTCATCGTCATCCCCGTCGTCCTCGGACTGCTCGCCGGGTCGGGGTCCATGGGCGCCTGGCGCACCTTCCTCCTGTGGGCGAACCGCGAGCCCTTCGGTGTCGAGGACCCGCAGTTCGGCATGGACGTCGGGTTCTTCGTCTTCACGCTGCCCTGGCTGCGCTTCATCGTGAGCTTCGTGACGGTGGTGCTCGTCCTCGCGTTCATCGCCGGGGCATTCACCCACTACGTCTACGGCGGCCTGCAGCTGCCGGGCCGCGGACCGACCACCCGCGCGGCCTACGTCCACCTCGGCGTCCTCGGCGCCCTCATCGCGCTCACCCGCGCGGCCTCCTACTGGCTCGACCGCTACTCCCTGGCCACCGAGAAGGGGCAGCTCCTCACCGGCATCACGTACACCGACGACAAGGCGGTCCTCCCGACCAAGGCCATCCTCGCCGTCGCGGCCCTGATGTGCGCCGCGTTCTTCCTCGCCGCCATCTGGAGCCGCAGCTGGCGGCTGCCGATCACGGGCGTCGTGCTGCTCGTCGTGACGGCCGTGGTCGTCGGGGGCGCCTATCCGGCGCTGATCCAGTCGCTGCGGGTGCGGCCGTCGGAGAAGTCGCTGGAGGCTCCGTACATCCAGCGGAACATCACGGCCACGCGCACGGCGTTCGGGCTGAACCGGGTCGAGCGGATCCCCAACCCGGCTGCGACGGACGCAGACAACCAGGACGTGGTCCGCGCCGCGGCGAACGACATCCCCGGCGTCCGCATCATCGACCCGAACGTCGTCGCCCCGACCTTCCGGCAGCTCGAGGGTCAGCGCGACTACTACGCCTTCCCGGACACGCTCGACGTCGACCGGTACACCATCGACGAGCAGACCCGTGACGCGGTGGTGGCCGTGCGGGAGATCAACCTCGACGGCCTGCCGGACAACCAGCGCAACTGGCTCAACGACCACACCATCTACACCCACGGCTACGGGTTCTACGCCGCCTACGGCAACCAGCGGAGCGCCGAAGGTGACCCGGTGTTCTTCGAGGGCGGCGGTCGAAGCTCGCTCGGCGAGTACGAGCCGCGGGTCTACTTCGGCGAGCTGTCCCCGACGTACTCCGTCGTGGGCGCCCCCGCAGGTGCGTCCCCTCGCGAGTTCGACTTCCCCGCGGGTGGGGACGGCGAGGTCGCGGTCAACAACACGTATGCCGGGGAGGGCGGGGTCCCCATCGGATCCGCCCTGCGCCGGTTCGCCTACGCCGTGAAGTACCGGGAGGCCAACTTCCTCCTCTCCGACGCGGTCAACAGCTCCTCCCGGATCCTCGACCACCGCTCTCCGACCGAGCGGGTCGAGCGCGTGGCTCCGTGGCTGCGGCTCGACGGCAACGTCTACCCCGCCGTCGTCGAGGGCCGGGTCCAGTGGATCGTCGACGGCTTCACCACCTCGGCGAGCTACCCCAACAGCCGGCTCCTCGAGCTGGCCGAGGCGACGTCCGACTCCGTCGCCCAGCGGTCCAACGTCGTGACCGTCGGCGCCGGTCAGGTGAACTACGTCCGCAACGCGGTCAAGGCGACGGTCGACGCCCATGACGGCAGTGTCAAGCTCTACGGGTGGGACACCGGCGACCCCATCCTCAAGGCGTGGAACAACGCCTTCCCCGGGACGGTGCGCCCGCTCTCGGAGATCTCGGGTGACCTCATGGCCCACATCCGCTACCCGCAGGACCTCCTCAAGGTCCAGCGTGAGCTCATCACCGAGTACCACGTGACGAACCCGGGCGACTTCTACAGCGGGTCGGACCGGTGGAGGGTGCCCCGAGACCCGTTCGCACCCCTCCAGGACCAGCCGGTCGTCTTCCAGTCGATCGCGATGCCCGGTGAGAACGAGGCGGCGTTCTCGATCACCTCGCCGTTCGTGCCCGCGAGCAACGACGAGGCGGGCCGGGAGATCCTCCGTGGCCTCCTCGCGGTCGACGCCGACGCCGGCTCCGAGGCCGGCCGACCGGCCGAGGACTACGGATCCCTGCGACTCCTGGAGTTCGGCTCGACGACTCCGGCCGGACCGGGGCAGGTGCTCAACCAGATCCAGAACTCTCCGGTGAGGTCGCAGAACCCCGCCGAGCAGCTGTCGTTGGCGCAGTACATCACCAACAACTCGCAGTCCGGCAAGGAGCTGACCTTCGGCAACCTGCTCACCTTCCCGCTCGAGGGTCGGATGTTCTACGTGCAGCCCATCTACGTCCAGGCGGCTTCGGGCTCCGGGTCCTTCCCGCAGAACAAGATCAACGTCGCCGTGTACGGCACCACGGTCGCGTGGGGAGACACGCTGGAGCAGGCGGTCAGCGGGCTCTTCGGCGCGGAGCAGCCGGGGGACAGCCCGCCGGAACCCGGCGAGCCGGCCGAGCCCAGTGAGCCGTCCACACCCAGTGGCTCCGCTGCGGCGCAGCTCGCCGCGGCGCTCACCGAGATCCAGAACGCCTACGCGGCGGGGCAGGAGGCGCTCAAGGCGGGTGACTTCGCCGCCTACGGCGTCGCCCAGCAGCGGCTGGACGCGGCGATCAAGCGCGCCCAGGCCATCGCCCCCCAGCTCATCCCGGACGCCGCCACTCCGTCGCCGAGCCCGTCACCCGGCGGGTCGGCGGCGGTGTCACCCAGTCCGTCCCCGACCGGCTGAGCCGAGACGGTCGAGAGGAGGCAACACGCAGGCGGACCCCGGGTCCGGTCGGCGTGTTGCCTCATCTCGATGGGGTGGCGCTTCGGGGCGAGGCGTCGATTTGGCCCGGAACGGCTGGGTCACGTACGCTCGGGCCATACCGAGCGCGGTTCTTCGGAGCCGTGACTCACTCGACGCGGGGTGGAGCAGCTCGGTAGCTCGCCGGGCTCATAACCCGGAGGTCGCAGGTTCAAATCCTGCCCCCGCTACACGATCGAGAAGGTCCGACCGGCAGCAGCCGGCCGGACCTTCTCCATTCCCGGGCTCCTCGGGTGCGGAGGCCTTGCTAGAGCGCGACCGGGGACGTCGGCGCGAACGGCACCACCTCGTCATCGGCGCCGTGCACCATGACGCTGGACGCCTCCGGGATGTCGCGCCAGGCTCCCTGCAGGTCGCCCAGAGGCTCGGACACCACGAGGCGGGCGTCGTCCGAGAGGTCGTGCAGCACCGGGTTGTCCGGGTACTGCGCCCGAAGCGTCGAGACGTCGGTGCTCTGGAACAGCGACCGCGACATCCCCTCGCTGGAGTACCGGAAGGCCCACGTGGTGTCCCCGTCGGTCGTGGCCACTGTCATCTGCACCGGGAAGTCGATGCCATGGCTGTGTCCCACCTCCTCGACGAGCCCGACCGCGCGCGCCACGCCGGCCCGGGGGTCGTCGCGCAGCCCGAAGCTGAGCGCGAGGAAGAAGAGCATCTCGGAGTCGGTGGAGCCTTCGATGTCGGCGAAGAGGTCGGGGTCCACCTCCATCGCGAGGTCGCGCTTCATCTCGCGGAAGCCCGCGAGGTAGCCGTTGTGCATCCACAGCCAGTTCCCGTGACGGAACGGGTGGCAGTTGGTCTGCTGCACGGCTGAGCCCGTCGAGGCCCTGATGTGGGCGAACACCCGGCCGGCTCGCGCGTGGGCGGACAGCTCACGCAGGTTGAGGTCGTTCCAGGCCGGCTCCGTGCTCCGGAACAGCCCCGGGGTCTCGTACGCGCCGTACCAGCCGACGCCGAAGCCGTCGCCGTTGGTGGTCGTCGCACCCATCCGTGAGTGCTTGCTCTGGACCACCAGGGAGTTCGCCGGCTTGTAGAGGAGGTCCTCGAGGAGCACCGGTGAGCCGGAGTACGCGAGCCAACGACACATGTCGGCCTCCTGATCCGTCGGGATGAGTCGGGCCGCCACCACCGGCACAGGGGCGGGGGCGCTGCGTCCAGCCAACGCTCGTCGGGTCGGCGCGGCATCATCCGCACGGGGTGAGCGGGACGTCGGACCACCGCGACGTGACCTCCACCACGGTGGGGCGCCCCCGGCATACTGGCTCGGTGAGCCGCGTTGGACCTCCCGTGAGCACCCATCGCGTCGTCGTCATCGGTTCCGGTTTCGGCGGTCTCTTCGGCACCCAGGCTCTCCGGCGCCGCAAGGACGTCGAGATCACCCTGATCGCCTCGACGACGCACCACCTGTTCCAGCCCCTGCTCTACCAGGTCGCGACAGGGATCCTCTCCGAGGGGGAGATCGCCCCCAGCACCCGCGAGGTGCTGGCTCGTCAGAGGAACGCCACGGTCCTGCTGGGAACCGTGACGGGCGTGGACCTGGAGGCGCGCACCGTCACCTCGCAGGTGCTGGGCCGGGAGCGGGTGACGCCGTACGACTCGCTGCTCGTCGCCGCCGGCGCCGGTCAGTCGTGGTTCGGCAACGACGAGTTCGCCCGTCACGCGCCCGGCATGAAGTCCATCGACGACGCTCTGGAGCTGCGCGGCCGCATCTTCGGCGCCTTCGAGATCGCGGAGCTCGCCCGGACCCCGGCGGAGCAGGAGCGGGCCCTGACCTTCGTCGTCGTGGGCGCTGGACCCACGGGCGTCGAGATGGCGGGCCAGATCGCCGAGCTCGCGAACCGCACGCTCCGGAACGACTTCCGGCGAATCGACCCCACCAAGGCGCGGATCATCCTCCTCGACGCCGTCGACCAGGTGCTTCCGGCGTTCGGTGACCGCCTCGGGGAGGCGGCCCGCGCACGGCTGAACCGGATGGGTGTCGACGTGCGCCTGGGGACGACCGTCACCGACGTCGACGCGACGGGCATCACCGTGACGGAGCCGGACGGCAGCTCCACCCGCGTCGAGGCGCTGACCAAGGTGTGGGCGGCCGGAGTCCAGGCGAGCCCGCTCGGCCGACAGATCGCCGAGCAGTCGGGCGTGGAGGTCGACCGGGCCGGGCGGATCAAGGTGCTCCCCGACCTCACCGTGCCCGGGCATCCCGAGATCTACGTGGTCGGGGACATGATGTCGCTCGACGACCTCCCGGGCGTCGCCCAGGTCGCCATCCAGGGCGCCCGTTTCGCCGCTCGGCAGATCACCCGGCGCCTCGACGGCAAGGAGACCGAACCGCGGTTCGAGTACTTCGACAAGGGGTCGATGGCGACGATCTCGCGCTTCAGCGCCGTCGCCTCCATCGGCCGCCTGCGCTTCTCCGGGTTCTTCGCGTGGGTGCTGTGGCTCGCCATCCACCTCGTCTACATCATCGGGTTCAAGCACCGCGTCACGACCCTGCTCCACTGGGCGGTCAGCTTCCTCGGACGCGGGCGCGCCCAGCGGGTCGCCACCCAGCAGCAGGTGTTCGGTCGCCGGGCCATGGACTCGCTGACGGCGGACCAGGCCCCCTCGATCCCCAGCGACCCGGCTGACGGTGAGGTCACCGGGGTCGCCGAGCTCGAGGACCGCCGCCGCACCAGCGCCTGAACCGCTGTTCCGGCATCCGCCGGCTGTCCACCCGAGCCCGACGTAGGGTGACCGGCATGCCGCTGGACTACCCCATCCACCGTCGGACGCTCCCCAACGGGTTGCGCGTCGTCGTGAGCCCGGACCACACGGTCCCCAACGTCACGGTCAACCTCTGGGTGGGCGTCGGCTCGCGTCACGAGACCCTCGGACGCACCGGCTTCGCGCACCTCTTCGAGCACCTCATGTTCCAGGGGTCACGCAACGTGCGCAGCGGTGAGCACTTCGAAGCGCTCATGGCCGAGGGCGGACGGCTCAACGCCACGACCTGGTTCGACCGCACGAACTACTTCGAGACCGTGCCCACCGGGGCAGTGGAGCTGGCCCTCTGGCTCGAGGCGGACCGGCACGGGCACCTCCTCGACGCCGTGACGCAGGAGAACCTCGACAACCAGCGTGACGTCGTCAAGGAGGAGAAGCGCCAGCGGTACGACAACCAGCCGTACGGCACTGCCCTCATCGACGTCTACGCCGCCGTCTTTCCGGAAGGTCACCCGTACCACCACCCGACGATCGGCTCGATGGAGGACCTCGACGCCGCGAGCCTCGCGGACGTCCACGCGTTCTTCCGTCGCTACTACGCACCGGACAACACGGTGCTCACCCTGTGCGGTGACATCACGCCCGACGCCGGTTTCGAGCTGGTCGAGCGCCACTTCGGTGGGCTGCCGTCGAGCGCGGGGAAGGCCCGGGCGCATCACGCGCAGCTCGAACCGATCACGGAGCCGGTGCGGGTCGACCGCCACGAGGTCGTGCCCAACGACCGGCTGCACATCGCCTTCCGGCTCCCCGTCGACGAGACGGACGAGTTCCTCGCTGCGGCCGTGGCCCTGGACTGCATCGGTGGCCTCGGTACCTCGCGCCTCGTCAAGCGGCTCGTGCGGCGTGAGCAGACGGCGCTCGGTGCGCACGCAACGGCATGGGGCCTGGTCGACGGTGCGTCGCTGGGCTTCGTCGTGCTCGACGTCGCTCCCGGCGTCGACGCCGCGACCGTGGAGGCCGCCTTCGCCGAGGAGCTGGACGCCTTCCTCGCCGGCGGCCCGACCGAGGTCGAGCTCGAGGCATCCCTCGCCCAGTCGGAGCGGTCCTGGCTCTCGGCCCTGGCGAGCCAGGAGGAGCGGGCCGACCTCATCAGCCACCACCTGCTGCTCCACGACGACCCGGAGGTCGTCAACACCCACCTCGACCGGCTGCGTGCGGTGACCGCGGAGCAGGTCGTCGCGGCCGCCCACCGTTGGCTGCGTCCGCAGAGCCGGGCCGTCGTCGCCTACCTCGGGTCCGAAGATGCTGCCGACGAGAACTCCGAGGATGCCGGTAGCGAGGCCGTCGCGTGAGCCTCGTCCGGCCCCAGGTGGCCCCGCCCCGTCCGTGGACCTACCCGGTCGCGGCCGAGCACCTCATGGGTAACGGGGTCCGCGTCCTCGCCCACGACCTGCCGGGGCAGTACGTCCTCTCGCTGCGCGTCGTGGTTCCCACGGCGCTGTCCGCCGAGCCTCCCGGCAAGGAGGGCATCGCCGCCATGACGGCCCGGCTGCTCGACGAGGGGACCTCGGCGCATGATGCCGAGGCGTTCGCCGAGCTCATGGAACGGCGTGGGATGGTGCTCGGCGCCGGTGTCTCGGACGGGGGTCTGCTGGTCGACGTCGACGTCCCGAAGCGACACCTCGAGACGGCGGCCGGTCTGGTGCGGGAGGCGGTCGCGGACGCGATCTTCCCCGAGACCGAGGTCCGGCGCATCCTGCGCAACCGGCTGGCGGAGATCGAGCAGGAGCGCGCGTCTGCCTCCCACCGTGCCGCGAAGGAGCTGGCCCGCACGCTGTGGGCGCCCGGCGAGCGGGCCGCCCTCCCCACCGGCGGCACCCGGGAGACCGTCGGTGCGCTGACCCGGGACGACCTCGTCGAGTTCCACGCGACCTCGGTAGGCCCGCAGGGCGCCACGGTGGTGGTCGCCGGGGACCTCACGGGCGTCCCGGTCGCGGAGGTGCTCGAGGGAACCCTCGGCACCTGGTCCGCCCCACGCCACCGCCAGGTACCTCCGCCGGCCGCTCCGGTGCCGGCGCCGGACGCCGCCAGGGTCGTCGTCGTGGACCGGCCGGACTCCGTCCAGACCGAGATCTCCGTGGGCCGCCCCGGTCCGGACCGCTCGACGCCGCACGGGTGGGCTCCGCACCCGGTGATCTCGTTCGTCCTCGGCGGTTCACCGAGCGCCCGGATCGACGCCGTGCTGCGCGAGGAGAAGGGCTACACGTACGGCATCCGCTCGGCGTTCCGCCCGCGGGTGGCGGGTGGCTCGTTCGTCACGGCGGGGTCGGTGCGCTCGGAGGTCACCGGGGAGGCGGTCGAGATCCTCCTCACCATCCTCGACGGCGCCGCTCGGGCCGGCTTCACGGACGACGAGCTGCGCGCGGGCGTGGACTACGTCGCCAAGACCGCCCCGGGACGCTATGCGACCGCCGACGCGGTGGCCGACGAGACCGCGGCGCTGGCGCTGGAGCGGCTGCCGCTGGACTTCACGACCCGGACGCTGCGTGCCCTGCCGGGGCTCACTCGTGACGACCTCGACGCCGCGTACCGCCGGGTGGCGAGGGGCGAGTGGACCGTCGTCCTCGTCGGGGATGCCGGGACCATCGTGCCCGCGCTGGAGGGCCGGGTGGCCGGACCGGTGGTCACCGTTGACCTCTGAGCGTGCACGTGGGGGTGGGCGTACGCGCTCGGTGGTCCTGAGCACCCCGATCGGACGGCTCGAGCTCGTCGACGACGGTGGCACGCTGGTGGCGATCCGGTTCGACGCCCCGGTCGACGGGTCACCCGAGCACGAACGTGGTGGATCGGACCTGCTGCGCCGCGCGCACGACCAGCTGAGGGAGTACTTCGCGGGGGAGCGGCGGACCTTCGACCTCCCGCTGCGCCCTCGCGGGACCGACTTCCAGCGACGGGTGTGGAACGTGCTGGCCACCGTCCCGTGGGGGACCACGACGACCTATGGGGCCCTCGCTGTCCGTCTGGGGCTACCGCCGGGCGCCGCTCGGGCGGTCGGTGCCGCCAACGGCGCCAACCCCATCCCCGTGGTGCTCCCCTGCCACCGGGTCATCGGGTCCGACGGGACGTTGACGGGGTATGCCGGGGGGCTCGAGCGCAAGGCGCTGCTCCTCCGCCTCGAGCGGGTGGCCACCGAGGCGGACCAGGACGCCCTGTTCTGACGGTGCAAGCTGACGAGGTCGGATGCCGTCAGGCGGTGCCGATGCGGCGGAGGACCTCGTCGTGGAGCAGCCCGTTGGTCGCCACCGCGTTCCCGCCGTGGGGGCCGTCGACCCCCGCCAGCGACGTGAACCGACCTCCGGCCTCGGTCACGATCGGCACGAGCGCTGCCATGTCGTGGAGCCCGAGCTCCGGCTCCGCCGCGATGTCGACGGCGCCCTCCGCCAGCAGCATGTACGACCAGAAGTCGCCGAACGCGCGCTCCCGCCAGCAGGCCCGCGCGAGGTCGAGCACCTCTCGCTCGCGGTCCACGCTCGACCACGAGGTGTAGCTCGAGCACGAGAGCGAGGCGTCCTCCAGGCGCGCGATGCCCGAGACGTGGAGCTGCTTCGCCGACGTGAGGCTGCGGCCCGCCCAGGCGCCCGACCCCAGGGCGGCCCACCACCGGCGACCGAGCGCTGGGGCGGCGACGAGCCCCAGAACCGGCCGGCCGTCGTCGACCAGGGAGATGAGCGTCGCCCACACCGGAACGCCGCGGACGAAGTTGTGGGTGCCGTCGATCGGGTCTACGACCCACTGCCGCGGGCTGGAGCCCGTCGGGGCGAACTCCTCACCGATGACGGCGTCGCGGGGCCGGGTGCGCTTGAGCTGACCCCGGATGAGCTCCTCGGCGTCCCGGTCGGCGTCGCTCACCAGGCTGAGGTCCGGCTTGGTCTCCACTCGGAGGTCCTCGGCCCGGACCATGGTCTTTCATGGGGGTCGCATCGCCGGAGGGCGCTGCATCCGAGACGTCCCTCACCCGGGACGCCTCATGGACACGACCACCCGACCAACGGGTGGTGACACCACTTCAGTAGGAGGACATCCATGCGAGGAACCACTCGCAAGGTCGCGGTCGCGGCCCTGTCCGCCGTCGCGCTTCTCGCCGCAGGTTGCGGCAGCGGCGAAGACGGCGAGACCGACACCCCGGCTGCCGAAGCCAAGACCGGCGGCGAGATCACCGTTCGCGGCTGCAACCCCGAGAACCCGCTGATCCCGCAGAACACGACCGAGACCTGTGGTGGCACCGTCATCGACGCTGCCTTCTCGAAGCTGGTCCACTACGAATCGGAGACCGCGGCCCCCAAGAACGACGTCGCGGAGTCCATCGAGACCGAGGACAACCAGACCTTCACCGTCAAGCTCAAGCAGGGCTACAAGTTCCACGACGGCACCGAGGTCAAGGCCAAGAACTTCGTCGACGCTTGGAACTACGGCGCGTATGCCCCGAACGCCCAGTCCAGCGGCTACTTCATGGAGCCGATCGAGGGCTTCGCCGACCTCCAGTGCGCCGGCACCGCGAACCCCGAGGACCCGTGCGAGGGATTCACGCCCAAGGCCAAGGAGATGACCGGCCTCAAGGTCGTCGACGACCACACCTTCACGATCAAGACGACGGAGAAGGTCTCCAACCTTCCTGTCCGTTTGGGCTACTCGGCCTTCTCCCCCCTCCCGGACGTGTTCTTCGCGGACCCGGAGGCGTTCGGTGACAAGCCGATCGGCAACGGCCCGTTCAAGGTCGACTCGTGGACCAAGGACCAGGCGATCGTCCTGTCGAAGTTCGCCGACTACTCGGGTGAGTTCGGTGCGAAGCTCGACAAGATCAACTACAAGATCTACCAGGACGCCGACGCGGCCTACAACGACGTCCTCGCCAACAACCTCGACGCCACCGACGAGATTCCGACGAGCGCGCTGATCGACGACAAGTACCAGACGGACCTGCCCGACCGCAACGCGCAGAAGGAGGAAGGCGTCATCCAGACGGTCACCTTCGCGCCGGTCAACGTGGACCCGCTGTACGCGGACCCGAAGATCCGTCAGGCGATCTCGATGGCGATCGACCGCGAGACGATCATCAAGCAGATCTTCAACGGCACCCGCGTGGCGGCCACCGGCTGGGTCTCCCCCGTCGTCGACGGCTACAAGGCCGACCAGTGCGGTGAGTTCTGCACGTTCGACCCGGCGAAGGCCAAGGCCCTCCTCCAGGAGGCCGGCGGCTTCAAGGGCGACAAGATCACCCTCGCCTACAACGCCGACGCGGCGCACAAGGACTGGACCGAGGCCACCTGCAACAGCATCAAGCAGAACCTGGGTGTCGAGTGCGCCGCTGTTGGTGTCCCCGACTTCGCGACGCTCCGCCAGCAGGTCGGTGACCGCAAGCAGAAGGGCATGTTCCGCACCGGTTGGCAGATGGACTACCCCTCGATCGAGAACTTCCTCACGCCGATCTTCAAGACCGGTGCGTCCTCGAACGACGGCGACTACTCCAACCCGGAGTTCGACGCGCTCCTCACCGAGGCCGCCGCTCAGCAGGACCCGGCTGCAGCGAACGCCAAGTACCAGGAGGCCGAGGCCCTGCTCGCGGCCGACATGCCGTCGATCCCGCTGTGGTACGGCAAGGCCGTCGTCGGCTGGTCCGACAAGGTCACCGGTGTGCAGATCACCGCCTTCGGAACGCTCGACTACTCGTCGATCTCCCTGAAGTGAGGTAGCTGGCACCACGGTGCCACCACCCGCACGTCGTCGGCCTGTCAGCACTCGCTGGCAGGCCGACGGCCGCGTGGTCCGCCACACGCGCGACCGGCCGACCGGTCGGGTGTTCGGCCCGCCCCCAGTGGGCTAGGTTCAGTTCGGTACAGACAGCACGCCGTCCTCCAGCGACGAAGTGACGGCTCGAGACCCAGGGAGGTGACGTGGGCACCTACGTCATCCGTCGCCTGCTGCAGATGATCCCAGTGATCCTGGGAGCGACGTTCCTCATCTTCACGATGGTCTTCGCCCTCCCGGGCGACCCCCTGGCGGGGAAGTGCGGAGAGCGGCCGTGTCCGCCGGCGTATGCCGCGGCGTTCCGCGAGAAGTACAACCTCAACGACCCGCTCCCCATCCAGTACGGCAAGTACGTCGGCAACCTCGCGCAGGGCGACTTCGGTGAGACGACCAACGGCATCAAGGTCATCGACCAGCTCAAGGCGCGTTACCCGATCACGGCGAAGCTCGCGCTGATGGCCCTGGCCTTCGAGGCGATCGTCGGCATCACGGTCGGTGTCTTCACCGGGATCAAGAAAGGCGGGTTCCTCGACAACCTCGTCCTCATCTCCACCCTCGTCGTCATCTCGATCCCGGTGTTCGTGGTCGGTGGTCTGTCCCAGTACTTCCTGGGGGTGAAGCTGGGTCTCTTCCCCGTGACGGTCACCTCGGCGAACCCGTCGTTCTACCAGCTGATGCTCCCCGCGATGGTCCTCGGCTCGATCTCGCTCGCCTACATCTCACGTCTCACCCGCACCAGCCTCGTCGAGAACCTGCGCTCGGACTACGTCCGAACCGCGACGGCGAAGGGCCTGAGGCGCCGACGGTCGATCGGGCTGCACGCCCTGCGAAACTCGCTGATCCCCGTGGTGACGTTCATCGGCTTCGACTTCGGGTTCCTCCTCGGCGGGGCCATCGTCACCGAGGCCATCTTCAACATCCCCGGAGTGGGGGGATACCTCTTCCGGTCGATCCGCGCCCGGGACGGTGCGTCGGTCGTCGGCACGGTGACCGTTCTCGTCATCGTCTTCCTGTTCGTCAACCTGCTCGTGGACCTGCTCTACGGCCTGCTCGACCCGAGGATCAGCCATGACTGACGCCGCTGTCGCCGAAGTAACCGTCGCCGAGCCGCGGGACGCCGGCACCCGCGAGGAGGAGCGCTCCCTCGCCTCCGACGCGTGGCGCGCCCTCCGCCACAACCCGATCTTCTGGGTGTCCGCGGTGCTTATCGCCGTCTTCACCCTCATGGCCATCTGGCCGAGCCTGTTCACCAACACCGACCCCCGGGAGGCCATCCTCGCCGAGTCGCGCTCCCGACCGGGGGACGGCACCTGGTTCGGCCGGGACATCCAGGGCTACGACATCTATGCCAGGTGCATCTACGGCGCCCGCGCCTCGATCCTCGTCGGGGTGCTGACGACGACGATGGTCGTCGTCATCGGCGGCGGTATCGGCATGATCTCGGGGTATCTCGGTGGCGTGTGGGACGCGACCTTCTCGCGCATCGGGGACATCTTCTTCTCCATCCCGCTGCTGCTCGGCGCCATCATCTTCCTGTCGTCGCTGCCCGAGTTCTTCAACGAGAACTACTTCCTCGTCATCATGAAGGTCGTGCTCGCCCTGGCCTTCCTCGGCTGGCCGAGCCTCGCGCGCCTCATGCGGAGCAGCGTCATCCAGGTGAAGCCGAACGACTACGTCCAGGCCGCGCGGGCCCTCGGCGCCAGCCCCTCCAGGATCATCCGCTCGCACATCCTCCCCAACTCGCTGGCTCCCCTCATCGTCGTCGCGACGATCTCGCTGGGCGGCTACATCGCCATCGAGGCGACCCTGTCGTTCCTGGGCATCGGCCTCCAGCCGCCCGCCATCTCGTGGGGGATCGACATCAGTGCCGCCATCGTCGGGCTGCGCACGACCCCGCACATGCTGTTCTTCCCCAGCCTCTTCCTGTCCCTGGCCGTGCTCGGCTTCATCCTCATGGGTGACGCCGTGCGTGACGCGCTCGACCCGAAGACCCGCTGAGGACGACGGAGAACCCATGACGACCACGCAGGACACCACCACGCCCAAGGAGAAGACCTCGGGCGTCACCTACACGCCAGAGGACGGCCTGCTCCTGGAGGTGGAGGACCTCTACGTCGAGTTCCACACGCCGGACGGCATCGCCACGGCGATCAACGGGGTCTCGTTCGACCTCCACCAGGGCGAGTCACTCGCCATCCTCGGGGAGTCGGGCTCCGGGAAGTCGGTGACCGCCCAGGCGATCATGGGCATCCTCGACATGCCTCCGGCCGTCATCCCCGGCGGGCACATCAGGTACTGCGGCCAGGACCTGCTCTCGATGCCCGAGGACCAGCGCCGGCGGACCCGAGGCCCAGAGGTCTCGATGATCTTCCAGGACGCGCTGTCGTCACTGAACCCGGTGTTCCCGGTGGGCTGGCAGATCGCCGAGATGTTCCGGATGCACCGTGGGGTCAACAAGAGTGACGCTCTCCAGCAGGCGATCCGCCTCATGGAGCGGGTACAGATCCCGGCGGCGCGAGATCGCGTCAAGGCCTACCCACACCAGTTCTCCGGTGGCATGCGCCAACGCATCATGATCGCGATGGCCATCGCCCTTGACCCTGCGGTCCTCATCGCGGACGAGCCGACGACGGCCCTCGACGTCACCGTGCAGGCGCAGATCATGGCCCTGCTCGAGGAGCTCCAGCAGGAGCGCCAGATGGGGCTGATCCTCATCACCCACGACCTGGGCGTCGTCGCCGACGTCGCCGACCGGATCGCCGTCATGTATGCCGGGCGGTTCGTGGAGAAGGCCGACGTCGTCGAGCTCTACTCTGCTCCCGCCCACCCGTACACGCGCGGCCTGCTCGAGTCGATCCCTCGCCTCGACCAGAAGGGCCAGACGCTGGCGGCCATCGGAGGGCTGCCGCCGAACCTCATGCGGATCCCGCCCGGTTGTCCGTTCAACCCGCGGTGCCGCCGCGCCGAGGACGTGTGCCGCAGGGACCGTCCCGAGCTGCGCGAGGTGGTCCCAGGTCGCCTCGCCGCCTGCCACTTCGCCGAGGAGGTCATCAATGCCTGAGGTCATTCTCAGCGCACAGGACCTGGTCAAGCACTACCCGATCCGCAGTGGCGTCCTGCGTCGGGTCGCGGGGCAGGTGAAGGCCGTCGACGGGGTGAGCTTCGACCTGCACAAGGGCGAGACCCTGGGGATCGTCGGCGAGTCTGGCTGCGGCAAGTCCACGCTGGGCCGCCTTCTCATGCGGCTGGAGGAGCCCACCTCGGGGAAGGTCATCTTCGGTGGCGAGGACTGGAGCGGTGCCTCCGGCCGCAAGCTGCGCCAGATGCGCCGGAACATCCAGATCGTGTTCCAGGACCCGTACACCTCGCTCAACCCCCGCATGACGGTCGGTGACATCGTCGGGGAGCCTCTGGAGATCCACTCCGACGTGGTCCCCAAGGGCGGACGGCGCAAGCGTGTCCAGGAGCTGCTCGACCTGGTCGGCCTCAACCCGGAGCACATCAACCGCTACCCGCACCAGTTCTCCGGTGGCCAGCGCCAGCGCATCGGCATCGCGCGCGGAATCGCCCTCAACCCCTCGGTGCTCGTCTGTGACGAGCCCGTCTCGGCGCTCGACGTGTCGGTGCAGGCCCAGGTCGTCAACCTCATGGAGAAGCTGCAGGACGAGCTCGGGCTGGCCTACGTCTTCATCGCCCACGACCTGTCGGTCGTGCGACACATCTCGGACCGTGTGGGGGTCATGTACCTCGGCCGGATGGCCGAGCTCGGTGAGGAGGACGAGGTCTACAGTCGTCCGACGCACCCGTACACCCAGGCACTCCTCTCGGCCGTCCCGGTCCCGGACCCGACCCTGCGGGGAAAGCGGGACCAGATCGTCCTGCAGGGGGACGTGCCGTCCCCGGCGAACCCCCCGTCCGGGTGCCGGTTCCACACCAGGTGCTGGAAGGCCCAGGAGGTCTGCACCATCGACGAGCCGGAGCTCGAGATGCGTCCCGACGGCGTGGGTGCCCATCTCTCCCGGTGCCACTTCGCGGAGCCGCGGTTGATCCTCGAGACGGTCGACGTCAGCGACGTGGAGCCCGACACGCGGTTCGCCGGCACCGAGGTCCAGGACATGAGCGACCTCGGATCAGGACTGGGCGCCGCGGGTGGCGGCGAGGACCTGGGCTCCTCTGCGGCCGATGCGGGCGTCGAGCGATCCTCGGCGCTGCACCCGGACACCGACCAGGCTCCGCAGGACACCACGCGGCTGGTCGACGAGCAGCCGGGGGACGACCGCCCCACCCGCTGAGACCTGGGCAGCTGCTCCGGGGAGGACCGAGCCGCTGCTCAGTCGCCGTTCGCCGGTGTCCGGGCCCGGAGGAGCCGGCGAAGTGAGTCGAGCCGCGCCGCACCGGCTGGTCCGGCCGCCCCGCTGGCGACCCATGCGTCGAGCGCGCACTCCTCCTCGTCGTGGGTGCAGCCGCGCGGGCACTCGGAGGTGCCCGGTTCGAGGTCGGGGAAGTGCTGGACGATCCGGGACAGGTCGACGTGGGCCAGGCCGAACGAGCGGACCCCGGGAGTGTCGATGACCCAGCCGTCGTCGTCGGGCAGGGGCAGTGCGACGGCCGAGCTGGAGGTGTGCCGGCCCCGACCGGTGACGACGTTGACCACACCGACCGCCCGGAGCGCGTCCGGCACTAAGGCATTGACCAGCGTCGACTTCCCCACCCCTGAGTGGCCCACGAGCACGCTGCGCCTGCCCGCGAGCGCAGCGCGCAGCTCGTCCAGGCCGTCGGTGGTGGTCTCCCGTCGTGCCGTCACCACGTGTCGGACCGACAACGGGGCGTACTGCTCGAGGAACGGTGCGGGGTCGGTGAGGTCCGCCTTGGTGAGCACGAGGATCGGCTCCATCCCGGCGTCGTATGCCGCGACGAGGCACCGGTCGATGAGCCGCGGGCGGGGCTCGGGGTTGGCCAGGGCCGAGACGACGACGAGCTGGTCGGCGTTGGCGACGAGAACGCGCTCGACGGGGTCGGTGTCGTCAGCCGTTCGGCGCAGGACCGTCTCCCGTGGCGAGAGGCGCACGATGCGCGCCAGGCTGCCGTCGGAGCCGGAGCTGTCCCCGACGACGTGGACGAGGTCCCCGACGACGATTCCCTTGCGCCCCAGCTCCCGCGCGCGCATCGCGATGACGACCCGCCGCGAGCCGGCCTCCTCCACGAGCGTGGTGTACCGACCCCGGTCCACCTGCGTGACTCGCGCCGGCACGGCATCCGCGTGCGGGGGCCGGTCCTTGCTGCGTGGCCGCGACCCTCGCCGGCTCGGCCGGATCCGGACGTCGGACTCGTCGTACGAGCCGGCCGAGCGAGCCATCAGGCCTCCGCCGCGGCTCGCTCGGCCAGCATCTGCCCCCAGAGGGAGGTGAAGTCGGGCATCGTCTTCGCCACCGTCCCGGCGTCCTCCACGACCACCCC
The DNA here is from genome assembly GCA_029266735.1 of Ornithinibacter sp. GTDB lineage: Bacteria > Actinomycetota > Actinomycetes > Actinomycetales > Dermatophilaceae > Fodinibacter. The sequence goes on along the minus strand of JAQSWG010000019.1, from coordinate 24,284 downwards.
CGGCACGACGAGGGCGAGGACGGCCGCCGCCATCACCATCCGGTGGTCCGCGTACGTACGGAACGTGCCGCCGTGCAGCGGGCGAGGGTTGATCCGCAGGCCGTCCTCGGTCTCGGCCACATCGCCGCCGAGGGCGGTGAGCTCGTCACGAAGCGCAGCGAGCCGGTCCGTCTCGTGCCCACGGATGTGGGCCACGCCTCGGATGACGCTCGGGGTGTCCGCGAGCGCACACAGCGCCGCGACCACGGGGGTGAGCTCGCTGGAGCCGCGCAGGTCGATGTCCACGCCGGAGATGCCGTCGCCGCCGGAGACGGTGAGACCGGCCCGGTCGAGGACGACGTCGGCGCCCATCATGTCGAGCACCTCACGGATGAAGTCACCGCCCTGGGTCGTGTACTGGGGCCAGCCGGGCACGTGGACCCTGCCGCCGGTGACGAGTGCCGCGGCGAGGAACTGCGCTGCGTTGGACAGGTCGGGCTCCACCTGGACGTCGAGGGCGTTGACCTCGCTGGGCTCGACCCGCCACGTGTGGAGGTCTCCGTCGTCGACGACGACGCCGGCGTCTCGCAAGGTCTCGACGGTCATCTCGATGTGGGGCAGGCTCGGAACGGCGGCGCCCTCGTGGTGCACCGTGACACCGTGCTCGAAGCGCGCTCCGGACAGGAGCAACCCCGAGACGAACTGCGAGGACGCGGACGCGTCGAGCGTCACCGGGCCGCCCCGGACCGAGCCCCGCCCGCGGACCGTGAAAGGGAGGCTCCCGCGGCCGTCGTCCGCGACCGTCACGCCGAGTGCGCGCAGCGCCCCCAGCACCGGTTCCATGGGCCGGCGTCGGGCGGGTGGGTCACCATCGAAGCCGACGTCTCCGTGGGCCAGCCCGGCGAGCGGGGGGACGAACCGCATGACGTTTCCCGAGAGACCGCAGTCCACCGTCCCGCCACCGACGAGGCGGCCGGGCGCGACGAGCCAGTCGTCGTCGACGTCGTCGACCGTCGCGCCGAGGGTGCGCAGGGCCCGCGCCATGAGCAGGGTGTCGCGAGAGCGCAGTGGCAGCCGCAGACGGGAGACGTCGTTGGCGAGGGCGGCGAGGACGAGGTAGCGGTTGGTGAGGGACTTGCTGCCCGGGAGGACGACCTCTGCATCGAGGGGACCGGGGGCGGTGGGCGCCGACCAGTCAGCCGAGGGCATGCTGGGCCTGGACCGCCTTCAGCTTCGCCTCGCGCGCGGCCGTACGGGCCGCGTGCCGCGCCTGTCGCCGCGTGGTGCGTGCCGCTCGTGACGCGCTGTGACCCACCATCCGTGCCCGGTAGGCAATGCCCGGGCGACCCTCGGTGTCGACGGTGGCGAGCAGCAGACCACCGAGCAGCCCGAGGTTCTTGAGGAACTGCTCCTTCTGCCTGGCCCGGGCTGCGTCGTCGTGCTCGGCCCAGAACGGGTGCGACACAATGGTCGTCGGCACCACCGTCGCGGCCAGCACCGTTGCGGCGATGCGTGGCAGCCGGCCGAGCGCCAGAAGGGTGCCGGCACCCAGCATCGCGGCGCCGTTGGCGCGCACGAGGAGCTCGGGGTCGTCCGGGAGTCCCAGGGTGGGCCCCACCTTCTCGATGAGCGGGCGCGCGGAGGGGACGGTGCGCCCAGGGTGCTTGAGCTGGTCGAGGCCCCCGGCGACGAACATCGCGGCGAGCATCGGGCGGGCGATTCGTCGCACCAGGGTCATGGGGGTCCTCCGGTCGGCTCCTGCTGGTCAGGACGTCGATGCCTACGGTAGTTGCTCGGTGAGCGGGTGCGTAGCCTGAGGTGCATGTGTGGTCGGTATGCAGCGACGGCCAATCCCGACGAGCTGGTCGTCGAGTTCGAGGTCGAGGAGGACCGCACGGCGCAGGCCGGGCGCAGCGTCCTCGCCGCCCCGCAGGACCCACCGCCCGGACGTCCGGACCACAACATGGCCCCGACGAAGCAGGCGCCGGTCGTCCTCACCAGGGGGAGCCGGAACGACCCCTCCGAGGAACCGAGGCGCCAGCTGCGCCTGCTGACGTGGGGGCTGGTGCCGAGCTGGTCCAAGGACACCAAGGGTGCGGCGCGGATGATCAACGCGCGGGTCGAGTCGGTCGCGGACAAGCCGGCGTTCGCGCGAGCCCTGGCGACTCGGCGCTGCCTCGTCCCGGCCCGAGGCTGGTACGAGTGGCAGGCGTCGCCGACCGTGGTCGACGCCAAGGGGAAGCCACGCAAGCAGCCGTTCTTCACCTCACGCGTCGACGGCACCACCGTGGCCATGGCGGGTCTCTACGAGTTCTGGCGTGACCCCGCGGCCGCAGACCCCGACGACCCGCGCGCGTGGGTGACGACCTTCACGGTCATCACCGGGCCCGCCGAGCCCGGCCTGGACCGGATCCACGATCGCCAGCCACTCGTCCTCGAGCGGAACGAGTGGGAGACCTGGCTCGACCCGGGCACACCTGCCGCGGACGTTCTCCCTCTCCTCGACCCGCACCCACCGGGCCGCTTCACGGCATACCCCGTCTCGAGGGAGGTGAGCAGCAACCGGTCGAACGGCGCCCACCTCCTCGAGCCGGTTCCTGCCGAGGAGCTCGTCGGCGTCGTCGACCCGATGACCGGCGCGGCGCTCGGGGGTGCCGGGTGAACGAGATGCTGGTGGAGACACCCCAAGGCTCCGCACGAACGACGACGAGCACGCCCACCGAGCCCGGCCTGGGCACCCTGGTGCTCGGTCACGGGGCCGGCGGTCTCCGCTGGACCAAGGACGTGCTCGCCGTCCGGGACGCAGCGGTGGCCGCCGGGTGGACGGTGGTGCTCGTCGACCAGCCATGGCGGGTCGCGGGACGGCGACTGGGGCCTGCCCCCCCGGCCCTCGACCGGGCCTGGCGTGCGGTCCTCGACAGCGTCCACGTGTCCGGCGGCGATGGTCTACTCGTCGTCGGCGGCCGCAGCGCCGGGGCTCGGGTCGCCTGCCGGACCGCAGCTGCCGTCGGGGCGGATGCCGTCGTCGCGCTCTCCTTCCCGCTGCACCCTCCGGGCCGCCCGGAGAGGTCGCGCGCGGGCGAGCTCGCCCTGCCCGGCGCTGCCGGCATCCCCGTGCACGTCATCCAGGGGCGCACCGACCCGTTCGGGGGTCCGGACGAGGTCGCCGCGGCCCTCCCCGCCGGGAGCACGGTGGACGCCGTCACCGGCACCCACTCGCTCGGGGGGTCGGCGACACGGGTGGCCGCTCTCGTCGTCGCGCGGCTGACCACCCCCGCCGTCGCCGGGCCGCCGGCCTGAGGCCGGCCCGGGGGAATGACCGGCGCAGGGGCGGCGTTGACCGACCTGTCCGAGCCGCCTCCGGAAAGGCATCCCGTGTTCGTCCTCGACACCTCAGCCCCCAACCGGGCCCGGTTAGGCTTGGAGACGATGAGCACTCCACCGACCCCCCTCGAGGACACTGCGACCGTCGAGGTCGACGTCGCCACCGAGACCACTGCCGAGCGCCAGGCGCGCTTCGAGCGCGAGGCGCTGCCGCTGCTCGACCAGCTCTATGCCGCCGCGATGCGCACGACCCGCAACCCGGCCGACGCCGAGGACCTCCTGCAGGAGACCTACGCGAAGGCGTATGCCGCCTTCCACCAGTACCAGCCGGGCACGAACCTCAAGGCGTGGATGTACCGCATCCTCACCAACACCTACATCAACACCTACCGCAAGCGGCAGCGGGAGCCGCTGCAGTCCGACGCCGCCGAGGTCGAGGACTACCAGCTCGCCCGCGCGGAGTCGCACACGTCCGCAGGGTTGAAGTCGGCGGAGGTCCAGGCGCTCGAGCACCTGCCCGACACCGAGGTCAAGCGTGCCCTCCAGGAGCTTCCGGAGGACTTCAGGATGGCCGTCTACCTCGCTGACGTCGAGGGCTTCGCGTACAAGGAGATCGCCGAGATCATGGGGACCCCCATCGGGACCGTGATGTCCCGTCTGCACCGCGGGCGACGGCTGCTGCGCGGCCTGCTCACGGGGTATGCGCGCGAGCGCGGCTTCGGCACGGAGGAGGAGTCATGACCCAGGACGCCCACGCCGGTCACGGTGACTGCTCCGAGGTCCTGCACCGCATCTACGAGTACCTCGACGGGGAGATGAGCCCCGAGGACGTGCGTCGGGTCGCGGCGCACCTCGGCGAGTGCCAACCCTGTCTCGCAGAGCACGACCTCGACGTGGCCCTCAAGCAGGTCGTGCGCCGTTCCTGCTCCGGGGAGACCGCCCCCCTGGCGGTCCGCCTGCAGATCATGCAGCGCATCACCACCGTCCGCCTGGAGCACGACGGCTGACGAGGTCCACTGCGTGAGACCGACGCGCGGTGAGAGGGCGCCACCGGGGCGGCCCATCGAGACGACGCACTCACCCCCGCGACACCGCCTCGAGCATGACGCCCGGTGTGCCTGTCGGCACACCGGGCGTCGTCGTTGCGCTCAGGCGTTCGGCTTTCGGCCGTGGTTGGCCTTGTTGCCCTTGCGCGAGCGGCGCTTGCGGGCGCGCTTGCTCATCGGGTGCCTTTCGTCGGGTCGGTCCGTCGGGCCGTCATGAGACGCCGGTCCCACAGATTGTGGCACACCGGAGCCCATGCGAGACTTCAGGCATCGGGAGAGCCGCCCCGGACAGCGGCCCTGGTACCCCCTCGGAAAGGAACACCCCTCATGAGCAGGATGCGCTCCCTCGTCGCCGCGACGTTGCTCGTGGCTATGGCCGCGCTCGTCCCGGCCGCCGCCGACGCCGCCCCCACGGACAAGAGTGGCGTCATCGTCAAGATGGAGAACTGGCACTGGCTTCCGTGATGCGGTGACCTGTGACGGCTGAGTCCGGCGGGCAGAGCCGTCCCCCGGCACGTGGTACGCCGGCAACGACCGTCTACATCGGCCTCGTCGCCGCCCTGGGGATCGGTCTCACCACCGCCGCGGTGATCCGCGAGGGTCTCGTCATCGACGGCCCGCTCGTCGTGCTCGGGTTCCTTGCGGTGCTGACGTGGTGGTCGGGACGCATCGTCGTGGCGAACAACGTCACCCTGACCTTCTCGAGCATCGTCCTGCTCGCCGCCATGGCCCTGCTCGGCCCTGCCGGCGCGGGAATCGTCGGCATCCTCGTCGGCCCCCTCCAGCGGGGGAAGGTCCCCCTACGGGCCCGCGTCTTCAACACCGGGATGTCCGCGGCCCTCGGCGTGCTGGGCGGCGCCGCGTACCGCGCGGCGGGCGGTCCGCGCGACAGCAGCGACGTGATCGGCGCGTGGGAGATCATGCGCCAGATCGCGATACCCGTCTTCGTCGCGGACCTGGTCCAGGTGGCGGTCAACCTCGTCCTGCTGGCCGGGGTGATCCGGGTCGCCGGTGGCGCACCCATGCGGAACCAGATGCTCCGGCTCCTCGGCAGTACCGGCCCGGCGTACCTCGGGTACGGCGTCGTCGCGTTCCTCCTCGTCGTGCTGTGGCAGCCCGCCGACGTGGGGCCGGCGAGCGTCGCCCTCATCCTGCCGCCCCTCCTCGTGGCCCGGTGGGCCTACCTGCAGTATGCGGAGGAGTTCAAGGCGCACGAGCGCGCCCTCCACGTGCTCGTGGCGGCCGTCGAGGCCAAGGCCCCCCACCTCACGGGACATAGTGAGCGGGTGGCCGACCTCAGCGCCCGCATGGCCGAGCACCTCGGGCTGCGCGGCCAGGTGGTCGCGGACACGCGGGTCGCCGGAATGCTCCATGACCTTGGCCAGACGACGCTGCCGACCCCCCTGGTGCGCGGTGGGGAGGACACCGGTGGAGACCTGGTCCGCAGCTACCCGGCACGTGGCGCTGACCTGCTGCGCGACCTCAGCTTCCTGTCAGGGTCGCTCGACGCCATCAGCCGCCACCGAGAGGCCCATCTCCTCGAGGGCGCCATCGAGACGGACGACCTGCCCGCGCGCATCGTCGGTCTGGCGGACGAGTACGACCTCCTGACCGAGGTGGGCACTCCGGACGGGGCTGTCCTCGAGCCGGAGGACGCCCTGCGTACTCTGGGCGGTGCGTCAGAACGTCGCCGTGAGCTCGTCGGGGCCCTGGAGCACGCGATCGGCCGGACCGGCGGGCCGAGCACGTGAGGGGGCGGACGGCAGGAACGGTGCGAGCCGTACGATCGGATCGGCCGATGGCCTGGACGGTTCTCGCTGTGGGGGTCCTCGTCCTCGGCCAGGGCGTCCTGGCCGGTGGTCGGGAGCTCGGCGAGCTCATCACCGTGCACGAGGTGACGGTTCTCGCCTTCGTCGTCGCCGTCACCGTCGGCGAGCTCGTGCGGCTCCCGATGCCGAGTGGGCGGGACGCGGCCCCGCTCGCCTCCGCGTCGGCCCTGGCCGTCGCCTTCCTCTGCCAGATCGACGGCGAGCCGGACTTCGACGTGCCGAGTGGGTTCGTCGTGCTCCTCGTCGCCGCCGGTCTCGGCATCGCGGCGGTGGTCCGGCGGGTGCGCGGCGGGCCTGCGGGGGTCGACCAGCTGGCGGCCCGGCTCATCGGTGTCGCGGTGGCAGCCGTCCTGACCCGGGACGTGGGGGGCGACAGGGGATCGCTCTGGGACCTGACCCTCGACCAGGACGTCCCCCGACCACTCGTCGCGACGTCGATGGTCGTCGTTGCCGCCATCGGCCTCGTCGTGGAGATCGTCCTGTCGTCGGCGGTACGCGCCGAGCGCCAACGCACTCCGTGGTCGGCAGCCCTGCGGGACGAGACCGGTGAGGTCGCCCCGCTCACCTTCGCCGTCGTCACCTCCGGTCCCCTGGTCGCCCTCATGGCCCCGGTCTTCGGCCTGGCCTCGCTGCCCGCGGCACTCTTCCCGCTGGCCATCACCTACGTCGCCGTCGAGCGGTATGCCCGCAACCGCATGACCTACCGCCAGACGATCGCCACCCTGTCCCAGCTGACGGAGCACGGCGGGTACACCCCCGTCGCTCACGCGGAGCGGGTCGCGGACCTCAGCGTGCGCATCGGCCGCCTGCTCGGCCTCTCCGACCGCGAGCTGCGCGACCTCGAGTACGCCGCCCTCCTCCACGACCTCGGCCAGCTCTCCCTGCGGCAGCCGATCCCCGGCGGCGCCACGGTTCTCGCGGCACCGAGCGACCAGCGGGACATCGCGGTGGAAGGGGCCCGCATCGTCCGCCATGCGGAGGGCCTGGACCTTGTGGCCGACTATGTCGAGGCACAGACCACGCCGTACCGCCAGGTGCGCGAGCTCGGTGAGGTCGTGCCCCTGCCGAGCCGGATCATCAAGGTCGCCAACGCCTTCGACGACCTCACCGGTGGACGGTCCCACCCCAGGACATCGCTCGCCGCCATGGAACGGATCCACCTCGGCCTCGGCTACGAGTACGACCCCCAGGTCGTGGAGGCACTCGCGGTGGCGACTGCCGACGCCATGGTGGGGCGGGTCCAGGAGCGGGAGCCTGCCGGGCGCTAACATCGGGGCCGCCCCGACCCGTTCCGGAGAGGTCCCGTGGATCACCTGACACCCGTGGTCTTCACGGACTCCTGGGGCTCACACGTCGCTATCGCGAGCCTCCAGGGACGCGGTATCCCGAGCCCGGAGCCGGAGTCGGAGCTGTGGATGGGCGCACACGAGGCAGGCCCGTCGGTCACGGACCGACCGGGTGCCCCTGACCTCGCCGCGGTCGTCGCCGCCGATCCGGTGGGCGAGCTGGGCGAGTGGTGCGTCGAGCACTTCGGGGCCCGGCTTCCGTACCTCCTCAAGGTGCTCGCGCCCGGTCGCGCCATCTCGATCCAGGTGCACCCCACCGCCGAGCGGGCCAGGGCGGTGCGGGCCGTGACGGGCGACACGGTGTACGTCGACGACGAGGCCAAACCGGAGCTCCTGCTCGCCACCGCACCCTTCGAGGTGTTCGTCGGCATGCGGCCGTACAACGAGGTCGCCGAGATCGCCGCGGCCCTCGGCGTCGGGCGGCTCACGGCGATCGTCCGGCGTGCCGCCGAGGCGGAGGATCGGCTGCACGCTGTCCTTGCCGGCGTGCTGGCCACGCCCCCGTGGGAGGCGGCCGACTTCGCGAGGCAGGTCGTGGCCGCCTGCGTGCGGCTGGGGGCGTCCGAGGGTGAGCTGGGGGCGGCCAGTGCCGCGATCGTCGCCGTGGCGGAGGACCATCCGGACGACATCGGTCTCGTCGTCCTGCTCCTCATGCACCACCGTGTCCTCCACCCGGGGGAGTTCATCGACGTCGCTGCGGGGGTGCTGCACTCCTATGTGAGGGGGCTTGGCATCGAGGTCCTCGCCAACTCGGACAACGTCGTGCGAGCGGGACTGACGAGCAAGGAGGTCAACGTGCCCGAGCTGCTCCGAGTGGTTGACCCGCTCGCCGACGGCATCCCGGGTCGCGGTCGCTCGGTAGAACCGGGCCTCGAGGTGTTCGACACAGCGTCGGACCGGTTCCGCCTGCACCGGGTCACCCCCCGGCGCCCCCTTCCCGCGGACGGCTCACCCCGCATCGTGTTCTGCCTCCGCGGACGGGTCACCCTGAGCAGCCGCTCCGGCACCCTCGAGCTCGGTGACGCCGGCTCCGCCTTCGTTCCAGCAGGCGAGGGGCAGGTGCTGCTGGACGGAGCCGGAGAGGTGTACCTCGTCTCGGTCCCCCACTTCTGAGCCGGCTGGAACCCGCGCAGGCACGCACGAGGCGCCCACGGCCGGGCCGCGGGCGCCTCGTGACGTCGGTCGGGCGACGGTCACGCCACCGGTCAGGCGGCCTTCGTCTCGGCGAAGACGCGGGCGATCTCGTCGATCTTCCCGAGGAGCTCGTCGGCCTTCCCTGCGTCGAACTCACCCTTCGTCCCCGCCGCACCGGCGAGCTTGGTCGCCTCGTTGAAGAGGGTGTGCAGCTGCGGGTACTTCTCGAAGTGCGGCGCCTTGAAGTAGTCGGTCCAGAGGACCCACAGGTGGTGCTTGACGAGCTCTGAGCGCTGCTCCTTGATGATCGTCGCGCGCATCCGGAAGTCGGGATCGGGGTTGTCGGCGACCTTGGCGATGATCGCCTTGATCGACTCGGCCTCGATGCGCGCCTGCGCGGGGTCGTAGACGCCGCACGGCAGGTCGCAGTGCGCCGAGACGTCGGTGATGCGGAACAGGGACAGCATGGGTCTCTCCTCGGGTCGGGCCTGCGGTCCGAACCAACCTACCCCAGGCCTCGGCGCACCCGACAGGCGACGACCGCCACGACGTCCTCGCTGGTCAGGGTGCCGACGTCGAGGGAGCTGACCCCCTCGACCGAGTTGTCCGAGCCCACCCACCAGTGCCCGGGGCGCTCGGGATCCGGGCGCGTGAGGCGCTTGACGGAGAGCGGGCGGGCCCGGCCGGCACCGTCCCGGGGCAGCCTCACGACGGCGGCGCGACCGGCGCGCGGCGGCGCCCCCGCGATGACCAGGAGGACGTCGCCCTCACGGTAGGTCGGCCACATGGACCGGCCGCGCACGCGGACCAGTGCCGGCCGTGGCAGGCGAGACAGCACCGACCTCCACGGGCTCATGCACTCGGAGGCCGGCCGGCCGCCTCCTCGGGCGCGGCCCCGTCGTCCGGGGCGGCGACGGCCTCGAGGGCGCTGGCCTTGCCGGTCACCGTCGCGACGACGGCCTCGGCGTGCGCCGCCTCCTCCTGCCGCATCCGGGACAGGAAGGCGCGGGTGCGCGGGTGCTGGGGGTTCAGGAGGCACTGGTTCGGCGGGCCGTGCTCGATGACGACACCGCCGTCGATGAAGACCACGCGGTCCGCGACCTCACGTGCGAAGCCCATCTCGTGCGTGACGACGATCATCGTCATCCCGCCCTTGGCCAGGTCGCGCATCACCTTGAGCACCTCGCCGACGAGCTCGGGGTCCAGGGCGCTCGTGGGCTCGTCGAAGAGCATGAGCTTCGGGTCCATCGCCAGCGCCCGGGCGATCGCCACTCGCTGCTGCTGGCCGCCGGACAGCTGCGCTGGGTACGCCGACGGCTTGTCCCCGAGCCCGACCTGCTCCAGGAGCTCGTGCGCCTTGGCCTCGGCCTCCCGCCGGGAGGTGCCTTTCACCTGCCTCGGCGCCTCGATGATGTTCGCGAGGACCGTCTTGTGGGGGAAGAGGTTGAAGCGCTGGAAGCACATGCCGATGTCGCGACGCTGCGCGGCGATGCGCTTGTCCGGGAGCCGGTGCAGGGTACCGCCACGGTCCTCGTAGCCCATGAGATCGCCATCGACGAAGATGCGGCCGCCGTCGATGGTCTCGAGCTGGTTGATGCAGCGCAGGAAGGTCGTCTTGCCCGAGCCGGAGGGGCCGCAGAGCACCACGACCTCGCCCCGGTGCACGTCCATGTCGATGCCCTTGAGCACCTCGGTGCCGTGGAAGGCCTTGGTCACGTTGACGGCGTGGACGAGTGCCTGGTCCGACGGTGCCGACGTGGCGTCGGGGTGCGCTCCGGTGGTCGTCTGGCTCATCAGTGGTCCGCCTCGATCTTCGTGAGCTTCTGCTGGGTCCTCGTGGGCACGGCTCCGAAGCCGCGTCCGAAGTAGCGCTCCAGCCAGGCCTGGCCGACCATGAGGATGGAGCAGACGATGAGGTACCACAGGGTCGCCGCGACGATGCCGGGCATGATCTGGAAGGTCCGCTGCCCGAACTGGTACGACTGGTAGAACAGCTCGACGATGACGGGTACCGCAATGAGCAGTGAGGTGTCCTTGACCATCGCGATCGTCTCGTTCCCGGTCGGCGGCACGATGACCCGCATCGCCTGGGGGAGGATGATGCGCCGCATCGTGCGCCCGGGCGGCATCCCGAGCGCCTGGGCGGCCTCGGCCTGCCCCCGGTCGACCGACAGGATGCCCGCGCGGGCGATCTCAGCCATGTAGGCGGCCTCGGAGAGCCCCAACCCGATGATGCCCACCCAGATGGTGCTCGACAGTGACCGGTAGTCGAACTGGGCGAAGGTGAGGTTGCTCTCCAGCCCGAGCACGCCGGCGATCTGCTGGCCGAAGGGGACGCCGATGTCGAAGACGGGGTAGAGGAACACCAGGCCGGTGCCCAAGAGGACCAGCAGCACGTAGCGCGGGATGGCCCGGAAGAACCACGTGTAGACGAACGCGACGCCACGCAGGACCGGGTTGGCCGACAGCCGCATGATGGCGATGAGGACACCCAGGGCGATGCCGAGGACCATCGCCCCCACCGTGCCGAAGATGGTGCCCTTCCACAGACCCTCGATGACGGGGGTCTGCTGCATGATCTCGAACGCGAACGGGAAGTTCCACTTGTCGTTCGTGACGAACGAGCTGATGAGCATCGCGACGACAACCGCGATGACGACCATGGCTACCCAGCGCAGCGGGTGCGGGACCGGTCGGGCGTCGATCGCGCCCGGCCGGTCCGACGTGGTCGAGGTCATGAGGTCACGACACCTGCGGGTTCACCGCGAAGTCGTCGATGGCACCGCCCTCGGTCTTCCACTGCGTGAGGATCTCGTCGTAGGTGCCCTCCGCCTTGAGCTGCTTGAGCGCCTCGACGATGGCCTCGCCGAAGGCGGTGTCCTCCTTCTTGAGGACGTAGCCGTAGGGCGCCGAGTCGTACTGCTCGCCGACCAGCTCGAGGGCGCCGCCGGTGAGGTCGACCGCGGCGATGGCCGGGGGCAGGTCGACGAGCATCGCGTCGGCCTTCCCGGACTGAACCGTCGCCGTGACCTTCGCCTGGTCGGCGTCGACGAGGACCTTGATCTCCGGCTTCCCGGCATCCGTGCACGTCTTGTTGCGGGCAGGGAGGTCCTCGTCGGCCTGCACGGTGCCCTTCTGCACGGCGACCGTCTTGCCGCACGCGTCGTCGGGGTCCACGCCCTTGGGGTTGCCCTTCTGCGTCACCCACTGCGTCCCGGCCTTGAAGTAGCTCACCATGGTGGCCTGCTCCAGGCGCTCGGGGTTGATGGTGAAGCTCGAGATGCCGATGTCGTACTTGCCGCTTTGCACGCCGAGGATGATGGCGTCGAACGCAGAGGGCACCCACTCGGTCTTCACGCCGAACTTGGACATCACGGCGTTGAAGAGGTCGACGTCCATGCCGACGACGGTCTTCCCGTCGGTGTCGAGGTACTCGTTCGGCTGGTAGGTGGCGTCGGTGCCGATCACGATGGTGCCGGCGCTCTTGATCTTCTCGGGCAGCTTGGCGACGAGCGCCTCGTCGGGGCCGGAGGTGGCCGCGGATGTGGCCGGGGCGCTGGTCGTGGAGTCGCCCTCGGACAGTGAGTCGGAGCCGCAGGCGCCGAGGGCCAAGGCGGTCGTGGCGGCTGCGGCCACCGCAAGGGCACGGGTGGGGAACATGAGGAGCGGTCCTTTCGCGGGATGCTGGGATCGCCCCAGCACGGGTACGTGGCCGATCCTGCCACTGGGCGTCGGGGGATGCGCGTCACAGCCTGATGACAATCCGGCTGTGCGATGATTGCAGCCCCGCGGGCCACCCCCGCGCAGCGCGACGTCCCGAGACGCACCCCCCTCGGAACCGCACCTCGACCTGGCTCTGCCGACCGCTCGGCGGGCCGTCCCCGTGCCCTCCGAAGGAGCCGCCCCCATGGCTGCGACACCCCATGTCCCGTTCCACGACCCGCAGAGCCCGGTCTTCCGCGCTCACGAGGGTGGAAAGCTGGGGGTACACGCCACGCAGCCGCTTCACGACGCGCGCGACCTCTCGCTGCTCTACACCCCTGGGGTTGCGGAGGTGTCCCTCGCCATCGCCGCCGACCCGTGCCTGTCGACGCGCTACACGTCCCGGGGCAACACGGTCGCGGTGGTCAGCGACGGCACGGCCGTGTTGGGCCTGGGCGACATCGGCCCCCTCGCGGCCCTGCCGGTGATGGAGGGCAAGGCCGTGCTCTTCAAGCACTTCGCCGGCGTCGACGCCGTTCCCGTCGTCATGGAGACGGGCACCGTGGAGGACCTCGTCGAGACCATCGTCCGGATCGCCCCCTCCTACGGCGGCATCAACCTCGAGGACATCTCGGCGCCCCGGTGCTTCGACATCGAGGAGCAGCTTCAGGAGCGGCTCGACATCCCGGTGTTCCACGACGACCAGCACGGGACGGCCATCGTCGTCCTCGCCGGGCTCCTCAACGGCGCCACGGTGCTCGGCCGCCCGCTTGCCGGACTACGGGTCGTCATCGCGGGCGCGGGGGCGGCGGGCGTCGCGGTGACGCGGCTGCTCCAGCGGGCGGGCGTGAGGGACATCGTCGTGTGCGACTCCCGCGGCATCGTCTCCGCCTCCCGCCAGGACCTCACGGGACACAAGGACCGTCTCGCAGCGACGACCAACCCGCGCGCCCTCACCGGCCGGCTGGCGGCCGCCCTCGCCGGCGCCGATGTCTTCGTGGGGGTGTCCGGTGGCACCGTCCTGGAGGAGGAGATCGCCACCATGGCCCCGCACGGGATGGTGTTCGCCCTGGCCAACCCCACCCCGGAGGTGCACCCGGACGTCGCGCGTCGTCACGCAGCGATCGTCGCGACCGGCCGGTCGGACTTCCCCAACCAGATCAACAACGTCCTGGCCTTCCCGGGAGTCTTCCGTGGCGCCCTGGACGCCGGCGCCACGGAGATCACCGAGGCGATGAAGCTGGCGGCGGCCCGGGCCATCGCCGACCTCGTCGAGGATCCCGTGCCGGAGCGGATCGTGCCCTCGGTGTTCCAGGACGGCGTGGCCGAAGCCGTGGCCGACGCGGTGCACCGCCTCGCGCCGGCGGGGAACCAGCGGAACCACCCCGGCTCCCGTTGACCTAGGCTTGCGGGCGTCATGACTGTCCCCGACCACGTCACCGCCTGGGACTCGACCAGCGCCGGACCGGTCCGCATCCTCACCGTCTGCACCGGCAACATCTGCCGCTCCCCGTATGCGGCGGTCCTGCTGCGGCACGGGCTGGAAGAGGTGCGTCCCGGCGCCTTCGAGGTCACGAGCGCGGGCACCCAGGCTCTCGTCGGGCGCCCGATCGACGAGGGCTCGGCCAGCCGACTCGCCGCCCTCGGCCTGGCCGACGCAGAGTTTCGGGCGCGGCTGGCGACGAGCCGCGTGCTCCGCGACCAGGCGCTCGTCCTCGTGATGACCTCGGCCCACAAGGAGCGTGTGCTGGAGGAGTCACCGCCGGCCTTCCGCCGGACCTTCACGATCCTCGAGTTCGCGCACGCCCTCGACGACATCGGCGAGCGGCAGAACTGGGCCGCGCTCCTCGCCGCGGCTGGTGCCGACGACGTCGTCTCCCGCTGGCGCCAGCTCCCCGCCGTGATCGGCGCGAACTGGCGCCGGCCACGCGGGCTCGACCGTGACGTGGTCGACCCGTTCAAGCGAGAGGACGCCGTCTTCGACCGGATGCGGGAGCAGCTCGAGCCCGCCGTGCGCACGATCACGACGTGGGAGCGTCAGTTCCCGCGCTGAGCCAGCGTGGCCGCCCACGCCGTGCACACGGCATACGAGGGCAGCAGACCCGAGGCCTCCGCCTCCGCCAGCGAGGGGGCCGCGTCGTCCCTGGGGGAGAGCCGGGGGTCGACATCCTCCGGGAGGGGCAGGCCGACCGCGGGGTCCAGCGGATGGATGCCGTGCTCGCCGGCCGGGTTGTACGTCGCCGTGCACAGGTACATGGCCGTCGTGCCGTCCTCCAGCGCGCAGAACGCGTGCCCGAGGCCCTCGGAGAGGTACACCGCGCGCCGCTCCAGCGTGTCGAGGAGCACCGCCTCCGAGCGCCCGAAGGTCGGTGACCCCACGCGGATGTCCACGACGTAGTCGAGGAGTGACCCACTCACGGCCGTGACGAACTTGGCCTGCCCGGGCGGCACGTCGGCGAAGTGGATGCCGCGCACGGTGCCTCGCACGGACACCGACACGTTCGTCTGGAGGACGTCGGGGCGGTGTCCGAGGTGTTCGGCGAGGTGGTCACCGCGGAAGGACTCGAAAAAGGTCCCGCGGTCGTCACGTAGCTGGCGGGGGGTGACGACGAAGGCGCCGTCGATGGCGAGGCGCTCGATGCGCATCAGTGGCCAGACCTCCCGCGGGCCAGGCAGGTGTGGATGTAGGCCCCGTAGCCGGACTTCAGGAGGTCGTCCCCGAGGCGGCGAAAGGTGTCGTCGTCGATCCAGCCGGCCCGCCAGGCGATCTCCTCGACGCACCCGATCTTGTACCCCTGGCGCGCTTCCACCACGTGGACGAACTGGCTCGCCTCCATGAGCCCCTCGAACGTGCCGGTGTCGAACCAGGCGGTGCCACGAGGGAGCACGGTGACAGCCAGGGCCCCTCTGTTGAGGTATGCGTCGTTGACTCCGGTGATCTCGAGCTCCCCACGCGGGCTCGGCTTCAGAGTGCACGCGATGTCGACGACGTCGTTGTCGTAGAAGTACAACCCGGGCACCGCGTAGTCGGACCGGGGGTGGGCGGGCTTCTCCTCGATGGACAGGACCGTGCCGTCGTCGTCGAGCTCTACGACGCCGTAGGCGCTCGGCTCGCTCACGTGGTGCGCGAAGATGTGCCCACCACGGACATCCGTGAGGGCCCGCAAGGAGGTCCCGAGGCCCGTGCCGTAGAAGATGTTGTCCCCGAGCACGAGCGCCACGGAGTCACTCCCGATGAACTCCGCCCCGATGACGAACGCCTGGGCCAGCCCGTCCGGGCTCGGCTGGACGGCATAGCCGATCTCGATGCCCCACTGCGACCCGTTCCCGAGCAGCCGCTCGAACTGCTGGTGATCCTGAGGGGTCGTGATCACGAGCACCTCGCGGATGCCGGCCATCATGAGGGTCGAGAGTGGGTAGTAGACCATCGGCTTGTCGTAGACGGGCATGAGCTGCTTGGAGATGCCCCGGGTGATCGGGTGTAGGCGGGTTCCGGAGCCGCCGGCGAGGATGATGCCCTTCATGACGGGGGAGCCTATCGGCGACCTCACCGGGCCACGGCCGGGTCCGCATGGGGACCGGACCAGCACCAAGGCACGGGGCCCACCCGATGAGGCTGGGCAGCGCCGACGTCGGCGGCCCGTCCGCTCGTCCGGTGGCCCCGGCCCGGCCAGTACCCTTTCGCGCATGAAGGTTCTCGTCACGGGTGGGGCCGGCTTCATCGGTAGCAACTTCGTCCATCTCACCCTCGCGAGCCGCCCGGGGGTGGAGATCACCGTCCTCGACGCGCTGACGTACGCCGGGTCGACGACCTCCCTGGAGGGTGTGATGGACCGCATCCACTTCGTCGAGGGCGACGTCGCCGACGAGGCCCTCGTCGAGAGCCTGGTCGCCGGAACGGACCTCGTCGTCCACTTCGCGGCCGAGTCCCACAACGACAACTCGCTGGAGGACCCCAGCCCCTTCGTGCGGACGAACCTTCTCGGCACCTACGCCCTTCTCGAGGCGGCTCGCCGCCACGACGTGCGCTACCACCACATCTCGACGGACGAGGTCTACGGCGACCTCGACCTCGACGAGCCACGTCGGTTCACCGAGAACACCCCGTACAACCCGAGCTCGCCGTACTCCTCGACGAAGGCCGGCTCGGACCTTCTCGTGCGGGCCTGGGTCCGGTCCTTCGGGCTGCGGGCGACGATCTCGAACTGCTCGAACAACTACGGCCCCCGCCAGCACGTGGAGAAGTTCATCCCGCGCCAGATCACGAACGTCCTCGACGGCGTGCCTCCCAAGCTGTACGGCGCCGGCCTGAACGTCCGTGACTGGATCCACGTCGACGACCACAACGAGGCGGTCTGGACGATCATCGACCGGGGGCGGATCGGGGAGACCTACCTCATCGGCGCGGACGGCGAGGTGAACAACCGCGACGTCGTACGGCTGGTCCTCGAGCTCATGGGCCAGGACCCGGACGGCTACGACCACGTGACCGATCGCGCCGGCCACGACCTGCGCTACGCGATCGACGCGTCGCGGCTGCGCACCGAGCTCGGGTGGTCTCCGCGCTACCGCAGCTTCCGCGACGGGCTGGCCGCGACGATCCACTGGTACCGCACCAACGAGGCGTGGTGGCGACCGATGAAGCGGGCGACCGAGGCACGATACGCACGCAGCCAGCAGGTCGTGGTCGGCTGATGGCGCGGTGGCTGGTCGCCGGCGCTGCCGGAATGCTCGGCCGCGACCTCTGCCGGGTGCTCGAGGAGCGCGGGCACGAGGTGACCGGTGCCGACCTCCCCGAGCTCGACATCCTCGACCCGGCACAGTGCGCGGCACACGCGGAGGGTCATGACGTCGTCGTCAACTCGGCCGCCTACACCGCCGTCGACGCCGCCGAGGCGGACGAGGCCACCGCATTCGCCGTCAACGCGGTCGGTGCCGCGAACCTCGCACGCGCCGCCTCGGCGGTCGGCGCGACGATGGTGCAGCTCTCGACGGACTACGTCGTCGCCGGAGACGGTTCCGAGCCGTATGCCGCGGACTCCGCCGTGGCGCCGGCATCGGCCTACGGGAGGACCAAGGCGGCCGGGGAGTGGGCGGTCCGGGCCGAGTGCCCACGGTCATGGGTGGTCCGCACGTCCTGGCTGTACGGCGCAGGCGGCACGAACTTCCCGGCCACGATGCGTCGCCTCGCCGGCGAGCGTGAGGTGCTCACGGTCGTCGCCGACCAGGTGGGCCAGCCGACCTGGACGGTGGACCTGGCCGAGGGCATCGTGCGCATCGTCGACGCAGGGGCGCCGTTCGGCATCTGGCACGCCACGGGTGGTGGACAGTGCTCGTGGTACGAGCTCGCCAGAGCCGTGTTCGAGGAGCTCGGCCTGGACCCCGCTCGGGTCACGCCGGTCACCACCGCGGACTTCCCGCTGCCCGCCCCGCGGCCCGCATACAGCGTGCTCTCGCACGACATGTGGACGGCCGCCGGTCTCTCGCCGCTTCCGCACTGGCGCGACGCCCTGCGGCGCGCCGCCCCCACCGTCCTCACCGGCTGACGTGAGCGGCGGCCCTCCGCCCGAGCGGAATAGGGTCGGACCATGCTCGCCGCCACCGCTGTCCGCCAGTCCGCCGACGACCCCCTGTCGGGGCTCGAGGTCGGTGACCGCCCCGAGCCCACCCCACCGGAGGGCTGGACCACGGTGCGGCTGCGCACCGCCGCGCTCAACCACCACGACGTGTGGTCCCTGCGTGGAGTGGGGCTCCCCGCGGACCGACTGCCGATGGTCCTCGGCTGCGACGGTGCGGGGGTCGACGCCGACGGCGACGACGTCCTCGTCCACGCCGTGGTTCCCTCACCGGGCTGGACCGGCGACGAGACGCTCGACCCACGACGGAGCCTGCTGTCCGAGGTCTACGACGGCACGCTGGCGGAGGTCGTCGCGGTCCCGCGCCACAACGTCGTGCCCAAGCCCGACGGACTCTCGTGGGAACACGCTGCGTGCCTGCCGACGGCCTGGCTCACGGCATACCGCATGCTCTTCACCAACGCCGGGGTACAACCCGGAGCCACCGTCCTCGTCCAGGGGGCGGCGGGCGGCGTCGCGACGGCGCTGGTCCAGCTGGGCTCCGCGGCCGGCATCCGCATGTGGGTCACGAGCCGGGATGCCGCCAGGGGTGACCAGGCCGTGGCGCTCGGCGCGGACCGTGCCTTCGAGAGCGGGGCCCGACTGCCCGAGCGCGTGGATGCCGTTCTCGAGACCGTCGGTGCCGCCACCTGGTCCCACTCGATCAACAGCCTCCGCCCTGGGGGCACGGTCGTCATCTCGGGCGCGACGTCGGGGGACGCCCCGGCGAAGGCCGAGCTCACCAAGATCTACTTCAAGCAGCTTCGCGTCGTGGGGTCCACCATGGGCACCCGCACCGAGCTCGAGCGTCTCGCCCGCTTCGTCGTCGACGCAGCCATCGAACCGCTGGTGGACTCGGTGCGTCCGCTCTCCGAGGCGCGGGAGGGCTTCCGCCGCATGGTCGACGGCGAGGTGTCGGGCAAGGTCGTCTTCACCGTCGGGTGAGGGGCGGCGAGGCGAGGTCCGCGGCTCTGTGGTGCCGGACACGACCGCGGGCACATCCGACCCCCCTCCACGTAGCCTCAGGGCAGCGCACGACCCGCCGGAGGTGATCACGTGCCCGCACCGCCGACGGCCCACACCGTCACCCTGCACGGCCACGAGCTGTCCTACCTGGACAGTGGCAGCGGTTCCGCCGTGCTCTTCATCCACGGTCTGCTGGGCTCCCACCGCAACTGGGCCCACCTGCTGGATCGGATGGACGACGACCAGCGCGTCGTCATCCCCGACCTCTTCGGTCACGGGGCGTCGGCGAAACCGGTCGGGGACTACTCCCTCGGTGCACACGCCGCCACGCTTCGCGACCTCCTCGACCGCCTGCGCATCGAGTCGGTGACGCTCGTCGGCCACTCGCTCGGGGGCGGCATCGCCATGGTGTTCTCCTACCTGTTCCCGGAGCGGGTGGACCGCCTCGTGCTCGTGGCGAGTGGCGGACTCGGGCGCGACGTCCACGCCGTCCTGCGCTCCGCCACCCTGCCGGGCGCCGAGTGGGTGCTGCCCGTCCTCGCGTCGGGCTGGGTCCGGGGGCGCCTCGAGTCGACCGGGCGGGCCCTCGCCGTGGTGGGGTGGCGACCCGGCTCCGACCTCACGGCCGTGTGGGAGGGGTTCACGTCGCTCGCGGACGCCGACAGCCGGCGGGCCTTCCTCGCCACCACCCGCTCGGTCATCGACCGCGGCGGCCAGAGCGTCAGTGCGCACGACTATCTCCCGGAGGCACGCACGGTTCCCACCCTCGTGGTCTGGGGCACGAAGGACCGGATGATCCCGGCGTGGCACGCGATCACGGCCCAGCGCTCGATCCCCGGGTGCCGCGTCGAGCTCTTCGAGGGCGCGGGGCACTTCCCGCACCTCGACGACCCTGACCGCTTCGCGGACCTGCTCCGCGACTTCGTCGTGTCGAGCTGACGACCTTCGGGGTCGACGACCACCCGGCGTCAGTCGATCTGGAGCCACTCCGCCCAGCCGTTGTGCAGCACGAGCCAGGCGATGAGGCCGTAGCCCGCCTGCCCCGGATGGTGCGGAACGCGGCTCGTCGCGAGGTCGGTGCGCCACTGGTCGTGCCCCATGAGCGGGGCGAAGCAGTCGACGAAGGGAACGCCTCGCCGGGCGCACACGTCGGCCTGCGCCTCGACGAGCACCTCGAGGCGGGCGTCGAGCTCCGGGTCGTCGGCCGGCGGGGGACTGACGACGAACGTGCCGACCCCGGACCTCGTCGCGTCGTCGAGGAGGTTGGCCAGGTTGAGCCGGTGACGCGCCAGCGTGATGCCCTGCAGGACGTCGGTCGTCCCCACCGAGACGACCACCCTGCGCTCGGTGCGCCCGGCCCATCGCCGGGGCACCTCGCTCTCCCACCGGTGGAGGAGGTCCGCGGAGGTGTCGCCACGCACGCCGAGGTTGTATGCCGTCAGCTCCAGGTCGGGGTGGTGGGTCCGCCCGACGACCCGGGTGACCCAGCCCTGCCCCTTCGGGTCCCCGACCCCGGTCACGAGCGAGGTTGTCGGCGCTCGGGCGGAACTCGATGGGCGCCGGAGCGGCGTCCGGCTGGTGCTCGGACATCGGCTCGCTCATTCGTCCTCGTCGTCCAGCCGGGCCAGCCACGTCGCGAGCCGCTCCACGGGAACCTCGAAGTCCGGGTGGAGATCGACGAACGTGCGAAACTGCTCGGCCAGCCAGTCGAAGGTGACCTCCTCGTCACCACGGCGGGCCTGCAGCTCCTCGATGCCGCGGTCCGTGAAGTACACGGTGTGAGGTTACCGGGCGTGCCGCGGGGGGACCGCCGCCCGGCCCGCTGAGGGCGGCGTGTCGGGCGGCCACGGAGTCGTCGAGTGTCCGCTCAGCGGTCGAACGCCTGGGCGACGAGGTCTGCCTGCTCCGCCTGGTGCTTCTTCGTGGAGCCGGTGGCCGGGGACGCCGACGCCGACCGCGAGACGATGTGGAGCGGGCGGTGCTCGCCCTGCGCCGCGAGGGCCTCGGGAAGGTTGAGCGCGAGGAACGGCCACGCCCCCTGGTTGCGCGGCTCGTCCTGGACGACGACCACCTCGGCACCGGGGTGCCGCGCCAGGGCCGCCGCCAGGTCAGCCGCCGGCAGGGGGTAGTACTGCTCGAGACGGAGGATCTCGGTCGCGGTGTCGCCGCGCTTCGCCCGCTCTGCCTCGAGGTCGTAGACGACCTTGCCGGCCGCGATGAGGATCCTCGTCACCTTGCCGCTCGTGGAGCCGGGCCGGTCCGGGAGGACCGGGAGGAACCTGCCCTGGGTGAAGTCCTCGGGTGCGCTGCTCGCCGCCTTGAGCCGGAGCATCGACTTGGGGGTGAAGACGATGAGCGGGCGACGGGGGCGTGCATAGGCCTGCCGACGCAGGAGATGGAAGTAGGACGCCGGGGTCGAGGGGTAGGCGACCGTCATGTTGCCCTCGGCGCACATCGTGAGGAACCGTTCGATCCGGGCCGAGGAGTGGTCGGGCCCCTGCCCCTCGTAGCCGTGGGGGAGGAGCAGGACGACCGACGAGCGCTGGCCCCACTTCTGCTCCGAGCTCGAGATGAACTCGTCGACGATGGTCTGGGCGCCGTTGAAGAAGTCGCCGAACTGGGCCTCCCACAGGACGAGGGCGTCCGGCCGCTCGACCGAGTAGCCGTACTCGAAGCCCATCGCGGCGAACTCGGACAGGAGGCTGTCGTAGACCCAGAACTTGCCCTGGCCCTGGCCCAGGTAGAGCAGCGGGGTCCACTCCGCGGCGTTCTCCTTGTCGATGAGGACGGCGTGGCGCTGGACGAAGGTGCCACGGCGGCTGTCCTGGCCGGCGAGCCGAACGGGGGTGCCCTCGATGAGCATGGAGCCGAAGGCGATGAGCTCGCCGGTGCCCCAGTCGATGCCGCCCTCGCGCACGCTGGCCGCGCGCTTCTCGAGCATCTGCCGGAGCTTGGGATGCACCGTGAAGCCGTCGGGGACGTCCACGAAGGCGTCACCCAGGCGGTGGAGCACCTCCGTGGTGATCGCCGTCTCGGTCGAGGAGTAGCTCGTCGCGTCGGCGTCGCGGGCCTGGGCCGCCGGCGGCTCGAGGCCGGTGTGGCCCTCGACGTCGGTGCCGGAGTAGTTCTCGTCCGCCGCCTCCCTCTCGGCCTCCTTGAGCGCGGCCTTGGTCTCGACGAAGACGCGCTCGAGCTGTTGCTGGTAGTCCCGCAGGGCGGCCTCGGCGTCCTCGACCGTGATGTCGCCACGACCGATGAGCGACTCGGTGTAGAGCTTGCGCACGCTGCGCTTGGCCTCGATGAGGTTGTACATGAGCGGCTGCGTCATGGACGGGTCGTCACCCTCGTTGTGGCCGCGTCGGCGGTAGCACACCATGTCGATGACGACGTCCTTGTGGAAATCCTTGCGGAACTCGTAGGCGAGCTCGGCCACCCGGACGCACGCCTCGGGGTCGTCACCGTTGACGTGGAAGATCGGCGCCTGGATCATCCGGGCGACGTCGGTCGAGTACGTCGAGGAGCGCGAGGCGCTGGGCGACGTCGTGAAGCCCACCTGGTTGTTGATGACGAGGTGCACCGTGCCGCCCGTGCGGTAGCCGCGCAGCTGAGAGAGGTTGAGCGTCTCGGCGACGACGCCCTGGCCGGCGAACGCCGCGTCGCCGTGCATGAGCACCGGCAGCACGGTGAAGTCCTCCCCCGCGAGGTTGAGACGGTCCTGCTTGGCACGCACGATCCCCTCGAGCACCGGGTTGACGGCCTCGAGGTGGGAGGGGTTCGCGGCGAGGTAGACCCGCGTCGTGGCACCGTTCTCACCCGTGAACGTGCCCTCGGTGCCCAGGTGGTACTTCACGTCCCCGGAGCCCTGCACCGACCGGGGGTCCTGCTTGCCCTCGAACTCACGGAAGATCTGGCCGTAGGACTTGCCGGCGATGTTGGCGAGCACGTTGAGGCGACCGCGGTGCGGCATCCCGATGCAGACCTCGTCGAGCTGGTCCTCCGCCGCGCGGGAGAGCACGCGGTCGAGGAGGGCGATGACGGACTCGCCGCCCTCGAGCGAGAAGCGCTTCTGGCCGACGAACTTGGTCTGGAGGAAGGTCTCGAACGCCTCCGCGGCGTTGAGCCGGCGGAGGATGCGCAGCTGCTCCTCGCGAGTCGTCTTCGCGTAGCCGACCTCGATCTTGTCCTGGATCCACTCACGTTGCTCCGGGTCCTGGATGTGCATGTACTCGACGCCGATCGTCCGGCAGTACGAGTCGCGCAGGATGCCGAGGATCTTGCGCAGCTTGAGGAACGGCTGGCCGCCGAAACCTCCCGTCGCGAAGGTGCGGTCCAGGTCCCAGAGGGTGAGTCCGTGGGTCGTGACGTCGAGGTCCTGGTGGCGGCGCTGGCGGTACTCGAGCGGGTCGGTGTCGGCCATGAGGTGGCCACGCACCCGGTAGGCGTGGATGAGCTCCTGCACCCGGGCGACCTTGTTGATGTCGTCGTCGTGGGAGGTGTCGACGTCCTGGACCCAGCGGATCGGCTCGTACGGGATCCGCAGGCTCTCGAAGATCTCGTCGTAGAAGCCGTTCTCACCGAGGAGGAGCGCGTGGACCTGACGCAGGAAGTCGCCGGACTGCGCGCCCTGGATGATGCGGTGGTCGTAGGTGCTCGTCAGCGTGAGGATCTTGCTCACCGCGTTGCGGTTCAGCGTCTCGAAGCTGGCGCCGGCCCACTCGGCGGGGTACTCGAGCGCCCCGACCCCGATGATGGTGCCCTGACCCTGCATGAGGCGAGGCACCGAGTGCACGGTTCCGATCGTGCCGGGGTTGGTCAGCGAGATCGACGTGCCCTGGAAGTCCTCGACGGTGAGCTTGCCGCCGCGCGCCTTCTTGACCATCTCCTCGTAGGCGGTCCAGAAGTGGGCGAAGTCCATGGTCTCGGCGGCCTTGATCGACGGCACGAGGAGCTGGCGGGTGCCGTCCGGCTTCGCGAGGTCGATCGCGAGACCCAGGTTGACGTGCGCCGGCGTCACGAGCACCGGCTTGCCGTTCTCGTCCTGCCCGAAGCCGTTGTTCATCTCGGGCATGACGCCGATGGCCTTGACGAGGGCGAAGCCGATGATGTGGGTGAAGCTCACCTTGCCGCCCCGGCTCCGGGCGAGGTGGTTGTTGACGACGATGCGGTTGTCGATGAGGAGCTTGGCGGGCACCGCGCGCACCGACGTCGCCGTCGGGACCTGCAGCGAGCTCTCCATGTTCGTCACGACGCGCGCGCTGGCTCCCCGGATGGGCGTCTGCTCGACGCTGCCGAGCGGGCCCGACTCCTTCGGGGCCTGCGCCTCCCTCGGCTTCGGGGCGGCCG
>JAQSWG010000106.1 GCA_029266735.1 Ornithinibacter sp. | reverse complement strand
GGATCCCGACAACCGCGTCACCCTGACCAAGGACGGCGACGTCGTCCTCAGTTACACGCCCAACAACCGGGAGCCCCTCGAGCAGCTCTACCATCGGGTCAAGCACCACCTCGGGCACCTCGGGATGCACCCCCACCACCTGGTCCCTCGTGACGTCTACATGAAGAACGACATCCCGGTCGCGGGTTGCGCCCACCAGTCCGGCACCGTCCGCTTCGGCCGCGACCCGGCGACATCCGTGCTCGACGCCGACTGCAAGGCGCACGAGCTCGACAACCTGTACGTGGTCGACACCAGCTTCTTCCCGAGCATCGGAGCGGTGAACCCCGCCCTCACGGCGATCGCGAATGCCCTGCGGGTGGGCGACCATCTGCTGACCCGGCTTCGCTGAGCGGGCCGGTCCGCGGGGCGCCGTCATTCTCGCCGAGAAGCACACGGCTGGTTCAGAGGCGAAAGCTCCGGGTCGGTGACCGGAGGAACCCCGTCGCCGACCCTATGACCTGGCGCCCGAAGAGCCGACACTGAAGAGGTGACGCTCGCCCTCGACGACGACTTCGCTCGGTTCGTCACCGCGCGATGGGGCCCTCGACGACGACTTCGCTCGGTTCGTCACCGCGCGATGGGCTGACCTCGAGCCCGTGGCGCACCTCGTCACCCTGGACCGGGAGACGGCTCGACGCGTGACGACCGAGGTGCTCGCCGACCTCCACGGGGAGTGGGACGCGCTCGTCGACAGCGGCTCCCCGGCGTCAGTGGCTCGGCGGTCGGTGCTGTCGGCGGCGCTCGGCGTGGTGACACGGCACGGCACTCGGACTCCGGCCACTGGGCCCACCGCGGAGGCCACCACGGAGGCGTGGTCGTGGTCCGAAGCGCCTTCGCCCGACGACGAGTCCGTCGCCGCGCTCGTGCCGGTGCTGCTCACCGCAGCCCCGCTGGAGCGCGCCGTCCTGGCCGCAAGCGCCCTGTGGGACGCCGGCGCCGACGAGACGGCCGACCTCCTCGGGATGCCGGCGGGACCGGTCCGCGATGCGGAGTCCGCCGTGCGCACCCGTCTCCTGGCTGCCCACACAGGGGCGCGGGCCGCCCTCGGCTGGGCACCGGCGGAATGGCTGCTGGACCGGGACCTCACCGAAGCCGTCGACGTCGTCCTCCGTGGCCACGACGACCCCCCGGACCCGGCTGAGCTCGTGGGCACCCGGCGGCGGGAGCTCCGTCGGCGGTCCCTCGTCCTCGGCGGTGCTGGGGCGGTCTCCCTGGGTGCGCTGGGGGTCTGGGCGGTCCGCGAAGTCGGCCGGGGCGCGGCATCGGGCCAGGTCGCAGCAACGCCCGGCCCGAGTGACCCGGTCTGGCGCTCCACGGCCACCTGGCCCGCTCGTGGTCGTCTGGCGAACGATGCGGGGGTCCTGGACATGGTCCGCACCATCTCCCCGACGTCGCGTGTGCTCTTCGCCGACGACCTCCCGGCCCGGCGGGTCGTCGTGGCCCGAGCTGGGGGAGGTGACGAAACGAGCACCGTCGTCCGCCTGTGGACCGGGCCTCAGGATGCCGGACCGAACGAGCTCATGGAGATTCCTCTCCTTCGGGACCGGGTCGCGTTCTCGGACGACGTCGTCCCCGTCGTGGTGCCACCACCCCCGCAGGCGGGCCTGCCGGACCTCCTCCTCCTGGCCCGGCCCAGCGTCCTCGTCGCCGAGTACTCGCGCTGGGTCACGTACGCGCGAGGCGGTGACGTGAGCCGCAGGTGGACCGAGGCGCAGCTGCGGGACGGCGTCGCGCGGGTGCCGATCAGCTACCCCGTCTCCCCGGCCCTACGGGTGCGGCTGGGCGGCTACGACGGCGCACCGGTGGGCGCCACGGTGCCGGGACTCGGCCTACCCGACCTCGCCGCCCCGCTCGCCGACTCCCTGGTCACCGCGCTCGGTCCCTTCGTCGCCGCCTGCACCGGGCTCGCGCCGTCATCCCTGCGTCACACCGTCGTCCTCGAGAAGAGCGTGCCTGGTGACATCCTCGAGCAGGGCAGGTATCCGGGCACGGGGGGCCAGGTCGTCGTCGTCGAGACGCAGCTGCCGAACGGCGCCCTGCTGAGGTCCGTGCGCGCAGCGGGAGACGGCCCCGAACCACGACGCCGCGTCGACCTCGAGACCCTGCGCCCCATCCCCGTCGAGAGCTCAGGGCACCCGTTCGCTGTGCGGCTCGCGGGCTTCCGGGCGACGACCGGACGGTTCCTCGTGCTCGCGCCCGGAGCTGCGCGGGCGCAGCTGACCGCCGTCGCCTCGAACGTCTACCCCACGTCCAAGGTGACATCGCTCGTCGAGGGCGCCGGAGTCCTCGACGTGGTGGATGCCCGGTTCGCGTCCGTCTACCGGCTCGTCCTGTGGGGGCCATCGGGAGAGCGGCTCGGCGCCTGGCGACAGGTGTTCCGGCGCGGTGATCCGCGCGACCTGTGGACCCGGCCGTGGTGAGCCGGGAAGCCGCCGACGTGCCGCACCACGGGACGAGGGACCACTCACTACTGTTCCTGTGATGCCGCCCTCGACACCGCCTGGACGATCGGCCGCCCTGCTGCGAGCGGCGGCCGGCGCCTTCGTGGCGACGTGGCGAAACCCCCAGCTCCGCCGTGCCCAGCTGGCGTTCTTCGGTGCCTGGACGGCGGAGTGGGCCGTGACCGTCGTCCTCGGCATCTACGCCTACCAGCGTGGTGGAGCCACGGAGGTGGGCGTGGTGGCGCTCGTGCGCGTGCTCCCGGCCGCCGTCGTGGCACCGCTGGCCACGCAGTACGCCGACCGCTGGCCACGGGAGAAGGTCCTCGTCGGGGTCTCGGCCGTCCGTGCGGTCTCTGTCGCGGCGGCAGCCTGGGCGGTGCTCGCGGAGGGACCCGCGCTCGCGGTGTACGGCCTCATCACCGTGTCGTCGGCCGCGGCCGTCCTGTTCCGGCCGGTCCACTCGGCGTTGTTGCCCTCGCTGAGCAGCACGGCGCGCGAGCTCGCGGGTGCCAACGTCGTACGTGGTGCGCTGGACTCGGCGGCGACGCTGGCCGGACCGCTCATCACTGCGGTCCTCCTCGCCAGCGGTGGCCTCGGACGGGTGCTGGTCGTGGCCGCCGTTGCGTCGGCGTGGTCAGCCGCCCTGATGGCGCGGGTCCATCCCGAGGCCGTCACCGTCGAGGACGTCGGCGACGCCGAGGGCGCGCTCGCCCGGACCCTCGGTGGGCTGCGCGCCGTCCGGGCGCAGCCCGGCCTGCGACTCCTCTTCGGCCTGGTCGCCGCCCAGACCTTCATGCGGGGGGCCGTGACGGTCTTCATCGTCGTCGTCGCCCTGGAGCTGGTGGACCTGGGGGACGCAGGGGTGGGGGCCCTCAACGCCTATCTCGGCGCCGGGGCCCTGCTGGCCTCCTTCGCTGCCTCCCTCCTCGTCGGCACCTCTCGTCTTGCGCGATGGTTCGGGGTCGGCGCCGCACTCTGGGGAGCGCCCCTGGTGGTCATCGGTCTGTTTCCCTCGCCCATGACCGCTGCAGTGATGCTGGCCGCCGTCGGTGCAGGAAACGCCTTGGTCGACGTCGGCGGATTCACCCTCATCGCCCGGATCGCCCCCACCCGCGCGATGGCGCGTGTCTTCGGCCTCGTGGAGAGCGTGGTGGCACTCTCCGTCGGGCTCGGAGCCGTCGTGACGCCCCTCGTCATGGAGGCCGTGGGCCTCCGGACGGCGCTCGTGGTCCTCGGCCTGCTGAGTCCGGTGGCCGTCGCGCTGTCATGGCTGCGGCTGCGGGCCCTGGACGACGTCATGGTGCGTCGTGACGACGAGCTGCGGCTCCTCCGCGGGGTGCCCCTGTTCGACGTCCTCCCCCTGCCGGCACTGGAGGACATCGCCCGACAGCTCGACCACGCCGTCGTGCCTGCGGGGCAGCCGGTGTTCTCGCAGGGGGAGGCGGGGGACCGCTTCTACGTCGTCGTCTCGGGAACGGCTGAGGTCGTGGGCGACGGCGTGCCCATCACCACCCTCGGGCCGGGGGAGTCCTTCGGCGAGATCGCGCTCCTGCGGAGCGTCCCGCGGACCGCCACGGTGCGGGCGGTGACCGACCTGCGGCTCGAGTCACTGCGGTGCGAGCCCTTCCTCTCGGTGTTCACGAGGTCACGTCGTGGAGAGGGCGCGGCCGAGGCCCGTGTCGACGAGCTGCTGGACCGTTTCGCACCCAGGCCAGGCCTCGGGTCGACCTCGGCCTCGCAGGAGTAGGGAGCGGGGGCCGCTCAGCCGACGACGGACGCCATCCGTCGCACGGCCTCGGTGACGATCGCCGGGGACGTCGCCAGGTTGAGGCGGGCGTACCCCTTGCCGTCCACGGGGCCGTACGTCGGGCCCGAGCCGAGCGCGACCCGGCCCCGCGCGTGGAAGGCCGCCGCCGGGTCGTCGCCCAACCCGAGCTCTCGGCAGTCCAGCCACGCCAGGAAGGTCGCGTCCTGGGGCCGCCACCGAACCATCGGCAGGTGCTCGGCGAGCAGTCGACCGAGCAGAGCGCGGTTGCGGTCGAGCTCGGAGAGGAGCTGCGCGAGCCACTCCCGACCGTCGTCCATCGCCGCGATGTGGGCGATCGAGCCGACGTGGGACGAGCCATGGGTGTGCACCTCGTGCAGCCGCCTCAGGTCGTCGACAGCGCCCGGGCCGGCCATCGCGAGCCCCGACTTCAGTCCGGCGAGGTTCCACCCCTTCGAGGGAGAGAACACGGAGAAGGCACGCTCGGCGCCGGGCACCGTGAGGTACGGGGTGAACGCGGGGCCCCCGGCATACACGATCGGTGCGTGGATCTCGTCCGCGACCACCCGCACGCCGTGCTCCTCGGCGAGGGCGGCGAGCGTGGCGAGCTCCTTGGTGGAGTGGACGGTGCCGGTGGGGTTCTGGGGGTTGCACAGGAGGTATGCCGCCCGCTCACCCCGCGCCGTCGCCGCGGCGAAGGCCGACCCGAGGACCTCCGGGTCCAGTCGGCCCGTGGCGTCGAGGGGGGCGTCGACGCGGCGGCGGCCTATCGCCTCGACGAAGCCGAAGAACGCGTCGTAGACCGGCGGCGAGACGATGACCGGCCCTCCCTCGTCGGTGAGCAGGCGCAGGAGCTCCGCCGCGCCGATCATGACGTCGGGCACGATCATCGCCGCTGAGGTGTCGACCTCCCAGCCCCACGTCGCGGAGGCATACCGCGCGACGGCAGCGGCGTAGCGCGGCCCCCAGGCGTAGCCGGTGTCTCCGCGGCGCACCGCCGCGGTCACCGCGTCGACGACGGCCGGGCAGGGGTCGGCGTCCATCTCGGCGACCCAGAGCGGGAGCACGTCCGGAGCGAAGGCCACCCACTTGACGCTCGTGCGGTCGCGGCGGAGCTGGACGTCGGAGGAACCGAGCACGGGAGCACCCATGGCGACCACCCTAGAACGGGGGCGGGGCCGTCCCCTCGCGACCGCATAGAGTTGCCGACATGTCGACGGGGGCGCCCGAGGAGCAGGTGAGCAGCAGGGTGCTCACGCTGCCCAACGTGCTGTCCACGCTCAGGCTGCTCGGTGTCCCGGTCTTCCTCTGGGCCATCCTCACCGAGCGCGACGGGGTGGCGCTCGGCATCCTCATGGCGTCGGGGATCACCGACTACCTCGACGGCAGGATCGCGCGCCAGTACGGTCTCGTGTCGCGGGTGGGCCAGCTCCTCGACCCTGTCGCGGACCGCCTGTACATCGTCTCGACGCTGCTGGGCCTCGCCTGGCGTGAGGTCATCCCGTGGTGGCTCGTCGGGCTCCTGTTCGCGCGTGAGGTCTTCATGGCGGTCGTCCTGCTCATCGCGAAGCAGCACGGCTGGCTCGGCCTCCCGGTCCACTTCGCCGGTAAGGCGGCGACCTTCAACCTCCTCTACGCCTTTCCGCTGCTCCTCCTGGGCGACGGCGACAGCACCCTGGCGCGCATCGCCGAGCCGGTGGGGTGGGGTTTCGCCTGGTGGGGCACGGCGCTCTACTGGGTCAGCGGCATCCTGTATGCCGTGCAGCTGCGGCAGCTCGTCGGCGGCCGGCGGGCGGTGCCCGCGTGACGCCGACCTCCACGACCGACCGCCGCCCCGACGCGTCGATGACCCTCCTCACGACGATGCTCGAGCGACCCCTCGACCCGGGATACGCGGCGGCCGCGGAGCGGCGGGAGGCGGCGGGGGAGCCGCGCGCCACGTCCCTGCGCTCACCTCGGCTGGCCGCCGCCGCCGTCCTGATCGGGCTCGTCGTGGGTGTCGCCTCCTACAACCTCACCGCCTCCAGCAGCCCACGGGCCAAGGCCCGAGCCGACCTCGTGAGCCAGATCGAGGAGCGCCGCACCCAGGTCGACCAGCTCGCCGCCACGGCGGCCGCACTCCAGGCCGAGGTCAGCGCTGCAGAAGCGGATCAGCTGGGGGACGACACCATGGCCGTCCGGAACCGTGAGCTCGCGGCCACGGTGGGTGCGCTGCCCCTGGAGGGCCCGGGGTTCACCCTGACGCTGGACGACGCGCCGGGCGCGAGCGCCGACGAGTCCTCTGAAGCGGCGTCCGACGAGGTCATCGAGGGTCGGGTGTTCGCCAAGGACCTCCAGTTCGTCACGAACGCCATGTGGCAGGCGGGTGCCGAGGCGATCAGCATCAACGGCAAGCGCCTGACCTCCACCTCGGCCATCCGGTTCGCGGGCTCGGCGATCATCGTCGACTTCCGTCCCCTGACGAGGCCCTACGTCGTCACTGCGCTGGGCGACCCCCAGCGGTTCCCGGCGGCGTTCGCCGACGGGCCCGGTGGCTCGTACCTGTCGACCCTGCGCAGCTCGTTCGGCGTCCGGGTGGACACGGAGGTCCGTGACGACCTCACCGTTCCGGCAGCGGTGGGCCTCATGACGCGCTACGCGAGGACCGGTGATACTGAGGACGCCACGACGTCGCCGACCAGCACGCCACCCACCCCCGCGGAGAGGAGCTCGCCGTGATCCCGACCCTCGGCCTTGCCCTCGGCGTGGTCATCGGGCTCCTCCTGCAACCCGCTGTACCGGTGTGGCTCCAGCCCTACCTTCCCATCGCCGTCATCGCTGCCCTCGACGCAGTGTTCGGTGCCCTGAGGGCGATCCTCGACGGGATCTTCGACGACAAGGTCTTCGTCGTGTCGTTCCTCTTCAACGTCGTGGTCGCCGGCTTCATCGTGTTCCTCGGAGACAAGCTGGGCGTCGGCAGCCAGCTCTCCACGGGAGTCATCGTCGTCCTCGGCGTGCGGATCTTCTCGAACGTCGCCGCCATCCGGCGGCACCTCTTCGACGCATGAGCACCCGCGAACCGGAGGATGCCCGGCTCGAGCCGGAGGCCGGAGGCAGAGCACGAACCGCCGGAGGCAGAGCACGAACCGCCGGAGGCAGAGCACGAACCGCCGGAGGCAGAGCACGAACCGCCGGAGGCAGAGCAGGGACCCCAGGCCGCAAGAGACCCGAGACGCGCGTGGCACCGGCTGCTCCGCGCCGGCGCGCCGCGAGCCACCCGGGCCAACGCACTCGCCATGCTCCTGGCCGGAGCCCTGGGCTTCGCCATCATCGCGCAGGTGCGGCAGACGTCGATCGAGGGGCTCGAGAACCTGCGCGAGGACGAGCTCGTCCGCATCTTCGCCGGGGTCGACCGCGACGGCGACCGCCTCGGCGACGAGATCAGCGAGCTGGAGTCGTCGCTCGAACGGCTGCGCGGCCAGTCGACCAACGAGGAGGAGGCGCAGCGGTCCGCCCAGCAGCGCCTGGAGGCCCTCGGCATCCTCGCGGGGACGGCGCCCGCGAACGGTCCGGGCGTCGTCATGACCATCCGCGACCCCGAACGGCAGGTGACCGCGCCCATGGTCCTCGACGCCATCCAGGAGCTGCGGGACGCCGGGGCCGAAGCCATCCAGGTGGGGGACGTCCGGGTCGTCGCGGACACGTGGTTCACCCAGGCCGACGAGGGGCTGTCGGTGTCCGGCACGGTGGTCCGGCCCCCGTACGTCATC
>JAQSWG010000018.1 GCA_029266735.1 Ornithinibacter sp. | reverse complement strand
AGCGCAGCAACCGAGGACGCCCGGCTGATGCCGGTGCCCGCCGCGACGACGACGCTCGCGAGGACGAGGACCGAGGTGGCGACGGCGGGAAGCAGGCGGGCCCCGATGCGGTGCGGGAGCCCGCGAACTCCCGTCGCCCGGTCCTCGTCGAGGTCCGGCAGGGCGTTGAGGAGATGGGCGCCGACACCGAGCAGGGCCGCGGCGACCGGCGCCCACCACGGCGGCAGCTGTGCCGGATCCCCGGCCAGGGAGACGAAGACGACGAGTCCACCGAACGACGCGGCATACGGCGCCCACGACCAGACCGTCGACTTCACCCCGGCGTTGTACGACCACGCCGATGCCACACAGAGCAGGTGCACGGTGCCGGCGACGAGACCGCAGGCCAGGGACAGAAACAGGGTCGCGACGAGGGCCGAACCACAGGCGACCCGAACGGTGGCGCTACTCACCCGGCCGGCTGCGAGCGGCTTGTCGGTGCGGCCGACTGCCCGGTCACGCGCCTCGTCGATGAGGTCGTTGGACCAGCCCACCGAGAGCTGCCCGGCGAGGACGGCCAGACCCACGAGCAGGAGCCGGCCGGCCTCGAGCCCAGCGGCCACCCCGAGGAGCAGGGACAGCACCACGACGGCAAGGGCGGGCCCCGGATGAGCAGACCGCACCAGGGCCGGCACGAGCGTCGCCGGGCGGCGCCGAGCCACTGCGCCGGCGTCGCCCGTCCCGGCGTGCTGGCGCTCGGACATGCTCAGGCCGGCCGCGCCAGCTGGTCGACTGCGGCGCCGAAGACTCGTGGGAGGGCTGCGGCGGCTGGGACCACGCGGGCGCGCACCGCACGGT
Source organism: Ornithinibacter sp. (assembly GCA_029266735.1). Lineage (GTDB taxonomy): Bacteria > Actinomycetota > Actinomycetes > Actinomycetales > Dermatophilaceae > Fodinibacter. The sequence continues at coordinate 56,045 of JAQSWG010000018.1, read as the reverse complement.
GGCGAGTCGTCGTCAGGAGCGCCTGGGTGAGCAGCTGTGAACGCCACCCGAGGCGTCGCCACGCCGCCTCGTACGCCTGCGGCCTGCCGGCGGCGACCGCCGCCACGGCCGCGCGGGCCTGGGCCAGCCCCAGGGCGATTCCCTCACCCGTGAGGGCGTCCACGTAGCCAGCCGCGTCACCGACCAGCAACACCCGTCCCGCGACCCGTTGCCGAGCGCGCTGGCGCAACGGTCCGGCGCCGCGCACCCGCGACACCACGGGCCCCTCCAACCGCCGGGCCAGCCCGGGGAAGGCACCGAGCAGCTCCTCCAGCGGGCGGCGCGTGTCGCTCAGCACGGCGACCCCGACGAGGTCGGCAGCGACAGGGGTGACGTACGCCTCCCCGACAGGCGACCAGTGGACCTCCACCATGGAGGTCCATGGCGCCACCGCGACGTGGCAGCGCTGGCCGTAGCGGCGTGGCGCGGATGCCGGCCGCTCCAGGCCGAGCAGTCGGCGGACCGGGGAGTGCAGTCCGTCTGCGGCGATGAGGTGACGGGTCGGCTCATCGTCCACGACAAGGTGCTCGCCCCTGTCCTCGATCGAGCGCACGGCGCGCTGGAACGTCTTCACGCCGGCCGCCGAGACGGCATCCGACATCGCCGAGTGCAAGGTGGTGCGCCTCACCCCACGGCCGAGGCCTCGGCGGAACGCGGCCTCGGCGGACCGACTCTGGTCGAGGTAACGGATGCCGGTGATCGGGTGACCGCCCGGCTCGACTCCGAGCCCGGCCAGGGCGGCGACGGCGCCCGGCATGAGGCCCTCGCCGCAGGCCTTGTCGATCGTCCCGTCCCGCGGCTCGACGAGCGCGACGTCGAGACCGGCACGCGCGGCATACAGGGCAGTCGCGAGGCCGACCGGGCCCGCGCCGGCGACCAGGAGGTCACGCATCGACCCTGCTCCGCGGCAGGAGGGACAAGGCCGCATCCTCGACCCGGATCCGGACGGTCAGCAGGACGGCATTGGCGACGGTGAACAGGATGGCTGTGAGCCAGGCGGAGTGCACGAGAGGCAGGGCGACTCCCTCGACGACGACGGCGACGTAGTTCGGGTGACGAAGGAACCGGTACGGGCCCGAGGTGACGGGCGCCAGCCCGGGCACGACGATGACCCTCGTGTTCCACCGCCGCCCGAGAGTGCCGATGCACCACCACCGCAGGGCCTGGGAGCTGAGCACGAGTGTGAGCATCGACCAGGCCAGGACGGGCGGGACGTCGGGCCGACGAAGCCAGGCCTCGACGAGCATGGCGACGAGGAAGCCGGAGTGGAGCGCCACCATGACGGGGTAGTGGCCACGGCCGTACTCCACGCCCCCGCGTGCGAAGCTCCAGGCCGCGTTGCGGGTGGAGACGACGAGCTCCGCGACGCGCTCGAGGCCCACCAGGGCCACGAGGACCGTGAACGCCAGGATGCCGGTCACGCATCCACCATCGCCGGTTCCGTCGCCCGCACGAGGACGAGCTCGGAGCAGAAGCCGGGACCCATCGCCAGCACGACGCCGAAGGACCCCGGGCGTGGGGGCCGGTCACGCAGGGTGTCCTCGAGGACGTGGAGCACCGACGCCGAGGAGAGGTTGCCGATGCGAGCCAGGGAGTCCCACGTCAGCTGCACGGCATCCCTGGGGATCTCGAGCGCCGACTCCAGCGCCTCGATGACCTTGGGACCGCCGGGGTGGCACACCCACCACTCGATGTCCAGTCGGGTCAGGTCGTGCTGGGCGAGGAAGGCGTCGACGTCCTCGCGGATGTAGTGGTTGACCACGGTGGGCACCTGCGCGTCGAGGACGATGCGCAGGCCCCCGGACGTGACGTCGAATCCCATGGTGCGTTCGGAGTCCGGGTAGAGCCGGCTCCGGGTGTCGAGGACGTCCGCCGCACCGCCGAGGTCCAGGTCGCTGCCACAGGCGACCACGGCGGCGGCCCCGTCGCCGAAGAGACCGCTCGCGACGAGGTTCGGCACCGATGCGTCGTCCCGCTGGACGGTGAGGGAACAGAGCTCGACGGCGACGAGCACGGCGACGCCGTCGGGATGCCCGCGGAGGTAGTCGTGGAGCCGCGCGATGCCGGCCGCCCCGGCCACGCACCCCAGCCCGACCAGCGGTACGCGCTTGACGTCGGGGCGGAGGCCGATGAGCGAGGCGATCCGCGCCTCGAGGGTCGGCACGGCGAGCCCGGTGACCGTGGCGCACATGATGACGTCGACGTCCGTGGGGGTCAGCCCGGCGTCCTTGAGGGCGTCGAGCAGGGCGCGGGCCCCGAGCTCCACCGCGTGGGCGATGAAGAGGTCGTTGGCCTGGGTGAAGCCGTCCAGCCGGCCGTACTCGTCCAGCGGCAGGACGAGGCTGCGCTGGCGGACACCAGCGTTCCGGTGGAAGCGGCGCAGCACCTGTTCATCGACACCGCCCTGTGCGACGACGCGGGCGAAGGCGTTCGTGATCTCCTCCTGGGGGTAGCAGTGCTCGGGCAGGGCCCCGCGGACGGAGAGGATCTGCATGGCGGGTGGCTCCTTCATCGACGGGGCGAGGACACGGGGTTGACGTCGGCGGCCAGCCCGGCCACGAGGCCGGCGGCCAGTCGAGGGGTGATGCGGCCGTCTCCGAGGCCGATCTCCACGAGGTCGTCGAAGACCAGTGCGTCGCGGCTGGCGGCCCGCAGGCCGGCATCGAGGACGACCGGGCGGCGGGAGAGCCGGGACACGACCCAGGTGTGGCGGAGGTGGCTGGCGAGGAGATTGCGGACCTGACGACGATACCTGCGGCCGGCGGCCGCCGGCATTCCGGCGGCGACTGCTCGAGCGGCCGCCCGGCCGGCCAGCACGCCGGTGGCGACCGCATAGTAGATGCCCTCTCCGGTCATCGGGTTGACGAGACCGGCAGCGTCACCGGCCAGCAGCGTGGAGCCGTCCGGCTGGTGCCAGCGCCATCCGGACAGCGGCAGGTGGTGACCGCGCCATTGCGTGCCGTCGGCTCCGGCGCCCGGGAGCAGCTCGTCGAGCTGCTCCATCATCATCGAGCGGGTGGGCGGGGGGACGCTCCCGTCACGATCCAGCAGCTCCCCGTAGCCGACGTTGGACAGGCCGTCACCACGGTCGAACGCCCACGCGTAGGAGGGCTGCCGTCTGCCGCCGAAACGGATGACCTGGACACCGCGCCGGCGCTCCGAAGTGGGCGCGTACCCGCGCACGGCCAGCGCGCGGGCGCGGTGGGCGGGGGCTCGCACGGAGGAACGCACGGCCGAGTGTGCGCCGTCGGCCCCGATGACGACCTTGGCCCAGGTCCTGCCGTCGACGACCGTTCCGCGCGGGTTCCGATCGACCGAGGACACGCGCTGTCGCCGCAGGACCGCCCCGGCCGCGACCGCGCGGGCCACCAGCCTGGCATCGAAGACGGTTCGGGGGATGACCCAGGCCGGCCGGGCGAGGACACCCTCGACGCCATGTCCGGCCCGGGCGACCTCAAGCCGCCTCAAGGGCGTCCACCCGCGGACCACATCACCGGCGCCCACGCTGCCGAGCACGTCGAGGACATGCGGCGCGATGCCGTCGCCGCAGCACTTGTCCCGGGGGAAGTCAGCGCGGTCGAGCAGGAGAACCCGCAGGGTGCGGTCGACGCACAGTGCACCGAGCGCCGCTGCGGCTCCGGCGGGGCCTGCGCCGACCACGACGACGTCCCACGCGTCGGCGCCTCCCGCTGCAGTCACTCCGCTCATGTACCCAGGGTCGGTAGTGCCAAGCCGTCGGAGACCCCGCACGCGCACGACATCACCGACGTGTCTAACGTGAATCCACCGGTCGCGCCGAGGTCGAATGAGCCGAAGAAAGAGTCATGATCATGACCCGCTCAGCGACGGACGACTGGCCGGGCAGGCGACGACAGAGGAGAGGTCTCGTGCGCATCGTCATCACCGGCGCCACCGGCAACGTCGGCTCGGCCCTCGTGCGTCGTCTCCTCGCCGACGGCGGCCATGAGCTGGTCGGCCTCGCCCGAAGGCTGCCCGAGCGTGGCCATCCACCCTTCGACGCGGTCGACTGGCGGGCCACCGACCTGACCACCGACGCGGCCCTGCCGGTGTTGCGCGACGCCTTCCGTGGCGCGGCGGCCGTCGTGCACCTGGCCTGGGGGTTCCAGCCCTCGCACGACGAGGCGTACCTGGAGGCACTGGGGGTGGGCGGCACGAGGCGGGTGCTCCGCGCCGTTCTCGACGAGAAGGTCCCGCACGTGGTGCACATGTCCTCCGTCGGCGCCTACTCGCCGAAGCGCGACGACGTCCCTGTCGACGAGAGCTGGCCCACCCGCGGTGTTCCAAGCTCTCCCTACAGCCGCCACAAGGCCGCGGCCGAGCGCCTCCTGGACGAGCACGAGGCCGGTGGCAGTGGGACCGTCGTCACGAGGCTGCGGCCCGGCATCGTCGGGCAGTCGTCCGCAGGGAGCGCACTCCTCCGCTACGGTGTGCCCGCCCTCGTCCCGGCACGGGCCCTCGGCCTCCTTCCGCTGCTGCCCCTCGACCGCCGGTTGAAGGTTCCGGTCGTGCACTCGAGCGACGTGGCGGATGCCGTGCTCCGTGCCCTCACGAAGCGCGCCGCCGGGGCGTTCAACCTGGCGGGAGACCCGCCGGTGACGGCGGACGACATGGCGACCGCCCTCGGTGCTCGTCACGTCCACGTTCCCGCCGCTGCGGTTCGCCTCGCGATGTCGGCCGCGTGGCGCGCGAGGGTCCAGCCGGTCGACCCGGGGTGGCTCGATCTCGGGTACTCCGTGCCGTTGCTCGACACCTCACGGGCGAGGTCGGTGCTCGGCTGGAGCCCAACGGTCGACGGCCCCTCCGTGCTGCGCGAGACCCTGGACGGCATGCGGGGGGCCGCCTCCGACCACACACCCGCGCTGCGCCGTCGGAGGGTGACCGAGCAGTTGGGGAGGCTCGTGCGAGAGGGGCCGGTCAGCCATCGTCGCGAGCCGTGACGGCACGCAGGTCTCGCGGCACCCGACGGCGGGCCGGGGCCTTGCCCTCGACTCACACCGTCTGTCGGGGGCGTGCGAGACACTGCGGGGATGGACCGATCAACAGATCCCATCCAAGTCGTCATCGACGCCGTGGACCCTGCAGCGCTCAGCAGGTTCTGGGCTGCCGCGCTCGCGGACCGGGGATATGACATCCCCGGGCCGCCCGGCGACTTCGCGGACTGGCCGGCCTTCCTGGCGGCCCAGGGGGTGCCGGAGGAGCGATGGAACGACGCCTCGGCGGTCGAGGCGGAGGGCCACCCCCGGATCTTCTTCCAGCGGGTGCCCGAGGTGAAGGGCGTCAAGAACCGGGTCCACATCGACCTCCTCGCTGGCGGCGGGCCATCCGTGCCGCTCGAGGAGCAGCGTGAGCGCGTGGCCGCCGAGGTGACGCGGCTCGAACGTCTGGGCGCGACCCGGCTCGAGGAGCATGCCGACCTCGGGGTGCACTGGGTCGTCATGCATGACCCCGAGGGCAACGAGTTCTGCGTCTGACGGACGGCGCCTTCGGCCATTGGCTCGGGGGTGCATTCCCCTCGAACGCCTCCTAGACCGGCGCGACCTCGGCCGGGCCGCCCTCGCCCAGTGAGTCGGCGTCCTGGAGACCCCAGCGACGGAACACCTCGATGACGATGAGCGCCACCGCCGCGATGACCGCGATCAGCAGGACACCCCCGGCGCTGGGGCGGTCACCGACGAGGAGGGCCAGGACGGCAAGCCCTCCCACGGCTGCGCGCAGAGCGGTGGCGTTGCGGCTGGCGAAGCGCCCGACCGACGCCAGCGCACCCGTCGGGCGGGAGGTCGCCCCGGCCAGCCGGGCAGGAACCCTCCTTACGGTGACGGCCGCCGTCGACGGCCCGGCGACCCACGCCGCAAGGGCGATGAGGAGGAAGAGCATGGCCAGGGAGCGCACTCCCAGCCGCAGCGGCATGGACACCGTGTCGAAGAGCACGGACGCGACCTGGGGGACGAGGAGCAGCTCTTCGAGGTCGTCGAGATAGAGCGCGCGGAGCACCTGGACACCGAGCAACAGAAGGACGAGCGCACTGGTGACCATGGAGGCGCCGATCACGAGGGCTCGCCGACGGTTGGGCGCGACGGCGACCCCGGCGACGAGCAGCAGGATCGCCACGACGGGAAGCACCCACCGAAGGAGGTCGAGGATGCGGACGGCCGACTGGGCACTGGCGAGGCTCGTGCTGTCGAGGATGACGAACTGCGCGTTCACCGCTGGGATGCGATCGGCGAACGGCACCCCTCGTTCCACGAGGACGGGTTTGATCGCCTCGATGAACGTCGCCAGGTTGACGGAGACTCGGCCCTCACTCACGGTCACCCCTTCGGTGGCGGCCTCCCCGGTGAGGGCGGCCACGAGGCTGGCGTGCGCCTCCCGGTTCGCGGCGATCCAGGCGTCCTCGAACGTCTGCGAGGCGACGAGCCGGGTGACCTGCTGCTCCGTGAACCCGTGGATGGCGTTGGAGATCGGCTCCGCGAACGTCGTGAGGTCGACGGGAAGGTTCTGGGTCACGCCCTCGACCCGTGGTCGCTCGGCCACCGCCTCGAGCGTGCGGGTGGTGAGCTCCTCGACACGCAGGGCCTCGAAGACGGCGTCGGTGATGCGGCGCGAGATCTCCTCCTGCACGGCGGGGTCCTCCGCCAAGGGGGCGACCATGGCCACGTACCGGTCGCTGTCGAGGATCGCGGTGCGGGTCCACGTGGCCAGCGCTGACAGGGGGGCCAGCAACGCGGCCAGCAGCATCAGGACGATCGCGCCGGTCCAGCGTCCTCGGCCGGCGCGGGACGCCGTGTCCGTCGGCCCCCTGCCGGCAACCTCGGCGCGGAGCCGTTCCAGCTCGGCCCGCTCCTCCGCGTCGAGGGCAGTGGTGCTCGCGTCGGTTGCCTGGGTCATGAGCGTCCTCTTCCGGTGCAGCGACGGGTTCCATGGCCATTCCGGTTCGACGGTCGGTTCCGCGTCACCCCCGAATCTAAGGAGGCGCGACCCCGGGGTCGTCACCCAGCGGGGGTGAGTCCCGTCCGGCTTCCCGCACGCCAGGCACGCGAGTGCCCGGCGGCACCGGCCGCCGGGCACTCGGGGACGTCGCTCAGCGGGCGGTGGCGTCCTGGGCGAGGAATCCGTCGATCTGGTTGATCGAGGACCGGGCGCCCTCCTCCATCCCCATGTCCAGGACCGTCTGGAGCGCCTCTGCGCTGTCGTACGTGCTCGTGTACACCGCTCGGGTGCCGCCGCCGACCGACTCGAAGGCGTAGACGTTCTCCGAGATGGGGAGGTCGGGGTTCGGCGTCAGGTCCTCGTTCGCGAACCCGTCACGGAACGTGAACCGGCTGCCCTGCTCGACCCCGGTGATGTCCCAGTAGCCGGCGAACTTCTCACCCTCGGGCGAGGTCATGAAGTAGGTCGTGCGGCTGCCGGGGCGCAGGTCGTGGTCGACGAAGGTCGCCGGGTAGTCGGGCGGACCCCACACCTGCTCCAGCTGGCGCGGGTCCTCGTACAGCGACCAGACGCGCTCCACGGGAGCGGCGAACTCGGCCGTGATCGTCAGCGTGCGGTTGTCGACGTCCTTGGTGATGTCGGTGACAGGCATGTCAGTTCTCCTCGATGAGTAGTGCCTCGATACGGGCGACCCGCCCCCGCCACACGCCCTCGAGCTCATCGAGCATCGAGGCGACGGACCGGACCGCCTGCACGTCGCCGCTGGCCAGCTGTTCGCGGCCGTTGCGCCGCTTGGTCAGCAGGCCGGCCTTCTCCAGGACGGCGACGTGCTTCTGGACGGCGGCGAAGCTCATGTCGTACTTCGCGGCCAGGGTGGTGACCGAGTGCTCCCCGGCCAGCACGCGACGCAGGATGTCGCGCCGCGTGCGGTCGGAGAGCGCGTGGAACATGGCGTCCGCCGTGTCCTCGGTGTTCTCGTTCACGATCACGATCACAATGTACAACCAGATGGTTGTACGTTGTCAAGTCGTGAGCGACGAGATGAGGTGCCGGACGCTCAGCTGACCGAGAGCGGCCCGGGGAGCGGAGCAGCGTGCACCACGGTCAGCTCCGAGACTGCTCGGGTGAGCACCACGTAGAGCCGACGCAGGCCGGTGCGCTCGTCCGGCTCGGCCGCGGCGATGGCGGCGGGCTCCACCACGACGACGCGGTCGAACTCGAGCCCCTTGGCGATGCTCGCCGGCACGAGCTCGACCTGGTGGTCCGCGTCGTCTCCGTGGTCGGCGTCGAGTCTTCCGTGCGGCATCCCGGCTGACTTCAGGGCGGTGCTGAGCGTGGCAAGGTCGGTGTCCACGGCGATGACGCCGACCGAGCCGGGCTCACGGGCAGCCGCGCGCACGGCCTCCGCCACCGCCTTGAGCCGGCGATCCGCGTCGGTCGGCACGATCGTCAGCCGACCGGGGTCGTCGCGCACGGACGCCGGCGCCCCGATGCCCGGCGCCATGTGCGGCAGCAGTCGTGCGGCGAACTCGATGACGAGGCTCGGTAGCCGGAACCCGCGGTCGAGGACGACGAGCTCGTGGGCCCGGCGTCCCAGGTGGCGCATCGCGTCCTCCCACGACTCCGTGGCCCACGGCGTCGTTCCCTGCGCGATGTCGCCGAGCACCGTGAGTGACCCGGTGGACGCACGACGGCCGACAGCTCGCAGCTGCATCGGCGACAGGTCCTGCGCCTCGTCGAGCACGAGGTGGCCGATGCTCGGGGTGCGGTCGAGGAGGTCCGCCACCTCGTCCAGGAGCGCCATGTCGGCGGGGCTCCACCGGGCGGCGCCCTTGCTGCGGGGCCAGTCGGTCCACAGCAGCGATCGCTGCTCGTCGCCGGTGAGGATGCCGTCGGCCGCCGCAGCGAGTGCGGCGGCATCCGAGAACAGCTGGAAGAGGACGCCTGCAGGGTCCAGGCCCGGCCACAGACTCCGGGCGCAGGCGGTGACAGGTGTGCAGCGGGCGATGGAGTCCTGGACGCGGTCGTCCGGGGAGTCCCCAGAGCGCTCCATCTGGAGGAGGACGCGGTGGGCCAGACGCTGGGGGAGGAGCTCCCGAGCGGCGGAGTAGCGCACGCCGCGAGCGATGAGCGTGTCGACCTCCTCCTGGATCTCCGTGTGAGCCACTCGCCAACGGCGTGACCCGCGCGGAACCACCAGCGGGTCCTCGGCACGGCGGACCTGTGACCAGACGGCTCGGCGCAGCACCTCCGCGAGGCGGGCGTCTCCCTTGAGGTGCGCCACCCCTGTCGAGTCCGTCGCACGGACTCGGCCGTGGTCGAGGAGGGAGTCGATCGTCGAGTGGCGCACCCGCAGCTCACCCAGGGACGGGAGCACGGCGCCGATGTGGTCGAGGAAGGCGTGGTTGGGTCCGACGACGAGGACGCCTGAGCGGTCGAGCTGGGACCGGAAGGCATAGAGCAGCCAGGCGGCCCGGTGCAGCCCGACGGCCGTCTTGCCGGTACCTGGGGCCCCTTGGACGCAGATGCTCGTCGAGAGGTCGCTGCGGACGATCTCGTCCTGCTCGGGCTGGATCGTCGAGACGATGTCGCGCATCGGCCCCGCCCTCGGCCTCTCGATCTCGGCCGCGAGGATCGCGCTGTGGTCGGTGGTGTCACCCTGGGCGAGGCGCTCGTCCTCGTATGCCGTGAGGCGGCCCCCGTCGACGCCGAACCGCCGGCGCAGCTCGACGCCCATCGGGTCGGCCGGGGACGCGCGGTAGAAGGCCGTCGAGATCGGTGCCCGCCAGTCGACGACCACGGGGTCACCGCTGTCGTCGGAGACGTGCCGACGCCCGATGTGGAACGTCTCGACGGTGTCGGGGGTACGAACGTCGATGCGGCCGAAGAACAGCGTGGTGCGCGGGTCGTCGGTGAGCGACGCCACTCGCCTGGCGAGGACGCGTCCGAGGAGCTCGCTCGAGGAGGCGTCGCCGGCCGTCGAGGCGTCGAGGCGGTCGGCCGCCTCGCGCATGCGGCGCAGCTGGTCACGGGCGTGGTCGAGGTGGGCCTGCTCGCGGGCCAGGACGTCGGTGGAGGGTGAGTCCGCGCCGGTGGTGGCGGCGGTCGCGGTGGTGGTCTCGGTGGCCTGGGCGGAGTCGGCGGACTGCGCGGACACGGCGGAGCCACCTCTCGTGTCGGGGTTGGTTCGCATACTGGCGAACCGATGATGGTACACCGGGGGTGCAGTAGTCCGAAAGAGCTCAGGGTGACGTGAGGTCGTCGATGCTCGCGAGCCGAACCACGTCGGATGCCGTGCTGGCGAGCTCGGAGTCGACGGTGACGAGGGCGTCGGCCTGGAGCGTGGCGACGGCGAGCACCTCCGCGGGACCGATGGGCAGACCGTGGTCGAGTGCCAGGCGCCACGCGGTCCGTCGGGAGACGCGGTCACCGAGCAGGCGCATCTTCAGCTCAGTGATGCGGTCGTGCCGGGCCATCGCTTCCTGCTCGGTCAGCCTCCCGGCGCGCACCTCCTCGAGCAACAGCTGGAGGGCCTGCGACCGGACGGCGTTCGTCGCCACGAGCTGGTGGGCGCCATCGACCCGGGTGCCGGAGGCGACGAGGTGGAGCAGGGTCGGCGCGTCGACGGCGTAGCGGGTCACGACCTCACCGTACGAGCCGGTGAGGTCGTCCGGGGAGGCTCAGCCGGACTCCACCGTCTTCTTCAGCGCGTCGAGCATGCCCTGCCAGTTCGCGCCGAACTGCTCGGCCTGCTCCGCCGACTCGTTCCCGTCCTGGCTGAGCTCCACCGTCGTCCGGTCACCGTGCGCCGAGAGGTCGTAGGTGACGGTGTGGTAGTTCTCCGGCTCGTCGTCGGCGCCCATGAGGGGGCTGTAGTGCGTCATCGACAACCGGGTCGGCTCGTCGGCGGCGAGGATCTCTCCCTTGTCCTCGTACGCCGTCCCGTTCATCTCGCCGCGCCAGGTGATCGGGCTCCCCACCCGCCAGTCCGTCGACACCTCCGTGCCGGCCATCCATCGCGCGACCTGCCTCGGATCCGTCAACGCCTGCCAGACGACCGCAGGGGCGGCCTCGATCTCGACTCGTGCGCGTGCCACATGATCAGCCATCCCCCCATGGAACCACCGGCGCTTCCCGCGTGGCGGCTGACGTGACGTCGTTCCTCGTGGACTGCGCGCCGGAGCAGGAGCAGGATGGTGGAGACGAGCCCAAGGAGTCGCCATGAACCGCCGCACCATGACATCCATGACTGCTGCAGCCGTCGCAGTGCTCGCACTGCTGACCGGGGGTGCACCGGCGGGGGCCGATCATGCCGAGAGGGTGATCCTGCTGCCGGGTGCGACGTCGGCCGAAGGCATTGCGAGCGGGCCGGGATCGACGTTCTACGCCGGAGACCTGTTCAGCGGAGACATCTACCGCGGTGACGTCCGCAAGGGCACCGCGGCAAAGTTCATCGACAATGCCCCGGGTCGCAACGCCGTTGGCCTGAGGGTCGACCTCGACGACGGACTGTTGTTCGTCGCAGGAGGCTTCACCGGCCAGGGCTACGTCTACGACACCGACACTGGTGCGACCGTCGAGGTGTACCAGTTCTCCACCGCTGCGTCGGTCATCAACGATGTCGCCGTCACGTCAGACGGAGCGTGGTTCACCAACAGCCTCGCCGGAGAGCTCTATTTCGTCCCGGTCGTCGACGGCGAGCCCGGTCCGTTCACCGTCCTCGACCTCAGCGGGCCGGCGGCCGACACGAGCGGGGAGTTCAACAACAACGGCATCCAGGCCACAGCCGACGGATCGAGCCTGATCGTGGCGCACAGCGCCCAGGGAGCCCTCAACCTCGTCGACCCGGACACCGGCGCCAGCTCGACCGTCGCGGGGGTGAGCCTGGAGAGCGTCGACGGCATCCTCCTGGAGGGGCGGACCGTCTACGCCGTGCAGAACGGCCTGGGGCAGGTCGTCCAGGTCCGACTGAGCGGGAAGCTGGACTCCGGCACGGTCATCAAGGTCATCACGAGTGAACTCTTCGCGGTTCCGACCACGGTGGCCCGGTTCGGCGACCTGCTGGCGGCGGTCAACGCGCACTTCGACACCGGTTTCCCACCGACGTCCCCCACCTACGAGGTCGTCGTCGTCGACCGCTGAGGCGTGCCGGTGAGCTGCTGATCCGTCGTTGCCGCGAAAAGCCCCGGCCTTCGTCAACCGCCTGAGGACTCGCTCACCTCTGCCCGGTCGTAGTCGTCGTCGACGAGGTCCTGGGCGGCACGCACCAGGAGGGGGTGCAGCGTCGGGTCTCCCGAGCGGACCCGGGCCGCCAGATCGGCCCGCATCCGGGCCTCCCAGAACTTGCGGATGTGGGTCGCGATCTCGTAGGCGGCCTTCTCCGGCCCCAGCGGCTCGAAGTTGCGGACGAGGTCGTGGCCGAGACGCACGACCGGTGGCACCTCGTGGCTCATCGGCGGCGCGCCATCGCCTCGGTCGCCGTGGCCATGACGTCGTCCGGCACGCGCTCACCGCGCTTGCCGCCGACCGAAGCCTCCACGGACTCCAGGGATGCCGCTCTCGCCGCCTCCGTGGTCACCATCACCTGGACCGCGGTCACCTTGTACTCCGGGCAGTTCGTCGCCCAGTCGGAGTTCTCGGTGGTCACCACGTTGGCCCCGGTCACCGGATGGTGGAAGGTCGTGTAGACGACGCCGGCCGGCATCCGCTCCGACACGACCGCGGTGAGCTCCGTCCTCCCGACTCGCGACGACAGCTCGACGACATCACCCGACGAGATCCCGCGGAGCTCCGCATCGGAGGGGTGGATCTCGAGGACGTCCTCGGGGTGCCACGTGTCGTTCGGCGTGCGGCGGGTCTGTGCCCCCACGTTGTACTGCGACAGGATGCGCCCGGTCGTCAGGACCAAGGGGTAGCGGCGGTTGGCCCGCTCCGTCGTCGGCACGTAGACCGTGGGCGTGAGCTGCCCCTTCCCGCGCACGAACGACCCGACGTGCATGGTCGGCGTCCCGTGCGGAGCGGCATCGGTGACCGGCCACTGCATCGAGCCCTCGGCGTCGAGTCGCGCGAAGGACACTCCTGCGAAGGTCGGTGTCGTGGCCGCGATCTCGTCCATGATCTCGCTCGGTGCGGCATACGACATCGGGTAGCCCATGGCGGTCGCGATCTCGCAGACGACCTGCCACTCGTCCTTGCCGACCCGTGACGGCATGACCGGTCGGACCCGGTTGATCCGGCGCTCGGCGTTGGTGAAGGTGCCGTCCTTCTCGAGGAACGATGCGCCAGGCAGGAAGACGTGAGCGAAGCGGGCCGTCTCGTTGAGGAACAGGTCGTGCACGACGACGAGCTCCATCGCCCGCAGCGCCGCCTCCACGTGCTGGGTGTTGGGGTCGGACTGGGCGATGTCCTCGCCCTGGACGTAGAGGCCCTTGAAGGACCCTCCGAGGGCGGAGTCGAACATGTTGGGGATCCGGAGCCCCGGCTCCGCCTGGATCGTCACGCCCCAGAGCGACTCGTAGATCTCCCTCACCTCGGGTCGGGACACGTGCCGGTAGCCGGGCAGCTCGTGCGGGAACGAGCCCATGTCGCACGACCCCTGCACGTTGTTCTGCCCGCGCAGCGGGTTGACGCCGACGCCCTCGCGCCCCAGGTTCCCGGTGAGCATCGCGAGGTTGGCCATCCCCATGACCATCGTCGAACCCTGGCTGTGCTCGGTGACCCCCAAGCCGTAGTAGATGGCCGAGTTGGGGCCCGCGGCATAGAGCCGTGCCGCCGTGCGGAGGTCGGAGGCCGGGATGCCGGTCTCGCCCTCGGTCGCCTCGGGCGAGTGCTCCGGGCGGGCGATGAACTCGAGGTAGCCGTCGACGTCGTCGCAGCGCTCGCGCAGGAACACCTCGTCGTACAGGCCCTCCACGGCGATGACGTGGCACATGGCGTTGACGAACGCCACGTTCGTGCCGGGGCGGACCGGCAGGTGCAGCGCCGCCTCGACGTGTGGCGACCGGACGAGGTCGATCCGCCGAGGATCCGCGACGATGACCTGGGCTCCCGCTCGCATGCGCCGCTTCATCCGCGAGGCGAACACCGGGTGGGCGTCGGTGGGGTTCGCGCCGATGACGAGCATGACGTCCGCCGAGTCGACCGACGGGAAGTCCTGGGTGCCGGCCGACGTCCCGAACGCGTGGTTGAGGCCGTACCCCGTCGGCGAGTGGCAGACCCGCGCGCACGTGTCGATGTTGTTGTTGCCGAACGCCGCTCGCACCATCTTCTGGACGACGTAGACCTCCTCGTTCGTGCACCGGGAGGAGGAGATGCCGCCGATGGCACCGGCTCCATACCTCTCGCGCAGCTCGAGGAACCCGGACGCCACCCGGGCGATCGCCTCGTCCCACGACACGACACGCCACTCGTCGTCGATGGAGTCCCGGACCATCGGCTCCATCTGCCGGTCTCGGTGAGACGCGTACCCGTACGCGAAGCGGCCCTTGACGCAGGAGTGCCCCTCGTTGGCGCCGCCGTCCTTCCACGGCACCATCCGCACCACTCGGGTGCCGTCTCCCGTTCCCTGGACCTCGGCCTTGAACGAGCAGCCGACCCCGCAGTAGGCGCACGTCGTGATGACCGAGCGCGACGGCATCCCGAGCGAGACCACCGACTTCTCGGTGAGTGCGTCCGTCGGGCACGCCTGCACGCAGGCCCCGCACGAGACGCACTCCGAGGAGAGGAAGTCGGTGCCACCAGGGGTGATCCGCGCGTCGAATCCGCGCCCCTCGACGGTGAGCGCGAACGTTTGCTGGATGTCGGAGCACGCGCGCACGCAGCGGGAGCAGACGATGCAGGCCTTGGGGTCGTAGGCGAAGTAGGGGTTCGACTCGTCCACGGGCTCCGAGAGATGTGACGCCCCGCCCAGCCCGTAGCGCACCTCCGCCACCCCGACCTCGTGTGCGAGCTCCTGCATCTCACAGTTCCCGCGAGCGCACCCGGGGCAGTCCACGGGGTGGTCGGACAGGTAGAGCTCCATGACGCCCCTGCGCAGCTGTGCCACCTGGTCGGTGCGGGTGGACACGACCATCCCGTCGACGCACGGCGTCGTGCACGAGGCGGGTGTTCCCTTGATGCCCTCGACCTCGACCAGGCACAGCCGGCAGGAGCCGAACGCCTTGAGTGAGTCGGTCGCGCACAGCTTCGGGATGTCGACCCCGGCCAGCTTCGCGGCTCGCATGACCGACGTGCCGGGCGGAACGAGCACCCCGATGCCGTCGACGGTCACCTGCGCGGTCGCCTCGCCGAGGACGGGGGGAGTGCCGTGGTCCGGCGTCTCGAGTGCGGGTTGGTCGAGGAGCGTCATGGCCGGACCCCTTCCGTGGTGGGCGCCGGGAGGCCGAAGTCCTCCGGGAAGTGCTCGAGGGCGCTGCGCACCGGCATCGGGGTGAGCCCGCCCATCGCACACAGAGACCCCTTCGTCATCGTCGTGCAGAGGTCCTCGAGCAGCACGAGCTGGGTTCGCCGCACGCCGTCGTCCTGGGCGGCTCGGATGCGGTCGAGCACCTCCACCCCCCGCGTCGAGCCGATCCGGCACGGCGTGCACTTGCCGCACGACTCCTTGACGCAGAACTCCATGGCGAACCGCGCCATCCGGGCGGCGTCCATCGTGTCGTCCCAGACGACCACCCCGCCGTGTCCGACCATCGCACCGGCATCCGTGAACGCCTCGTAGTCGAGCGGGAGGTCGAAGCGCTCCGGCGGGAGGTACGCGCCGAGCGGTCCGCCGACCTGCACCGCCTTCACCGGCCGCCCCGACGCCGTGCCTCCGCCGAAACCTTCGACGAGCTCCCCCAGCGAGATCCCGAAGTCGGCCTCGACGATGCCGCCGCGGGCGACGTTCCCGGCGAGCTGGAACACCTGGGTGCCACGCGAGCGGCCGGTGCCCAGGGCGGCATACGCCTCGCCGCCGTCGGCGAGGATCATCGGCACCGAGGCCAGCGTGAGCACGTTGTTGACGACCGTCGGCCGCCCGAACAGGCCCTCCAGGGCGGGGATCGGCGGCTTGGCCCGCACCTCCCCGCGCCGGCCCTCGAGCGACTCGAGCATCGAGGTCTCCTCGCCGCAGATGTAGGCCCCGGCGCCCACCCGCACGTCGAGGTCGAACCGTCGACCGCTGCCGAGCACCGACTCGCCGAGCACTCCGTGGGCGTACGCGATGTCGATGGCGCGGCGCAGCGTCCGGACGGCGTGCGGGTACTCGCTGCGCAGGTAGACGTACCCTTCCGTCGCGCCCACCGCGACCGCCGAGATCGCCATGCCCTCGACGAGGGTGAACGGGTCCCCCTCGATGAGCATGCGGTCGGCGAAGGTCCCGCTGTCACCTTCGTCGGCGTTGCAGCAGACGAACTTCACGTCGGCGGATGCCGTGCGCACCGTCTCCCACTTGATGCCGGCGGGGAACCCGGCACCGCCACGGCCACGAAGACCGGAGGCGGTCACCTCGGCGACCACCTGCTCGGGGGAGAGGTTTAGAGCCCGCTCGAGTCCACGGAGCCCACCCAGCTCACGGTATGCCGCGAGGTCGGTCGGCTCGATGACACCGACCCGCGCGAACGAGACGCGGTGCTGAGCTGCGAGCCAGGGGTGCTCGTCCACGACGCCGACGCACTGCTCGGTGGGGGCCAGGGCGCCGGCGAGCAAGGCGGGGACGTCGGCCGGCGACACCCCGGCATACCCGACCCGGCCGCGAGGGGTCTCCACCTCGACGAGGGGCTCCAGCCACAGCATTCCCCGTGAGCCGTTGCGCCGAACCGTCACCCCGGCCGCGGTGAGCCGGTCCGCGACCTCGTCGGCGCCCACGGAGAGCGAGGCCGCGTCGCACGGAACCCACACGGTCGTCATCTCGGCCAGCCGTCGGTCAGGCCCGCGAGCCGTTCGGGCGAGAGTCGGCCGTGGAGGATGCCGTCGATGGTCCCGGCCGGACCGAGCGCGCAGTTGCCCAGGCAGAAGACCTCGGCCACCTCGACGTCGGGCGAGGCGGACCAGCGGTCGGCTGCGACGGCGTACGTCTGCTCGGCCCCCCGCGCCTGACAGGCCTCGCCTCGGCAGAGCGAGACGCGGTGGTCGGCCGGGGGGGTCCGCCGGAAGTCGTGGTAGAAGGTGACGACCCCGTGGACGTCGGCGCGCGAGAGGTTGAGCACCTCGGCGATGACCGGCACGTCGTCCTCGTGCACGAACCCGAGGGTCGCCACCACCTCGTGCAGCACCGGGAGGAGAGGCCCTCGGACACCCCGCAGCTCCTCGGCGATGACACGGACCGACGCGGCTCGCCCCTGGTCGGCCGGGGCGGGGGCCGGTGCTGGACCCGGGCCTCGCTGACGCACGTCGTCGGACCTCTCTGCGGTGAGTGGTGACCTGGCTCTCAACTCTACGCCGCGGGCACCGACGGGACCGGGCGCTGCGCACGGCGCCGGGCCGCCTTGGGGATTAGGAGGCCGGTACCCCCGCTGGTAGCCTTGAGCACACTGCCGTGAGAACCGGCCGCGGATCCAGAGAGCCCCGGTGAACCAGCCCGGGAGCGCCGCGCAGCGAAACCACAGAAGGAGAGTCGTCGCCCCATGCCTCTGAGCACGGACGTCAAGAAGCAGATCATGAGCGAGTACGCCACCACCGAGGGCGACACCGGCTCCCCGGAGGTGCAGATCGCCCTCCTCACCCAGCGCATCAAGGACCTCACGGAGCACTCCCGTGAGCACAAGCACGACCACCACAGCCGGCGCGGCCTGCTGCTGCTGGTCGGCCAGCGCCGCCGCCTCCTCCGTTACCTGGAGAGCGTCGACGTCGAGCGTTACCGCTCGCTCATCAAGCGCCTCGGCCTGCGCCGATAAGGACTTCCGCGAGGGGCGGTCCTCACGTCAACCGTGAGGGCCGCCCTTCCGCGCGAGGGGTGGTGCCCCGGCACCACCCGTTGGACAAGCCCGTGCACAACGACGATGCACGAGAGCTCACGGAAACAAGAGAAAAGGAGGACCCATGGAGGGTCCTGAGATCACAGTCGCCGAAGCCGTTCTCGACAACGGCCGCTTCGGCACCCGCACCGTCCGGTTCGAGACCGGTCGGCTCGCGAAGCAGGCCGGCGGCGCCGTCGCGGCCTACCTGGACGAGGACACGATGCTCCTCTCCACCACCACCGCCGGCAAGAGCCCGCGTGAGGGTTTCGACTTCTTCCCCCTGACCGTCGACGTCGAGGAGCGGATGTACGCCGCGGGCAAGATCCCCGGCTCGTTCTTCCGCCGTGAGGGCCGCCCCTCGACCGACGCGATCCTCACCTGCCGCCTCATCGACCGCCCGCTGCGACCGACCTTCACCAAGGGCCTGCGCAACGAGGTCCAGGTCGTCATCACCGTGCTCGCCCTCAACCCCGACCACCAGTACGACGTGCTCGCCATCAACGCGGCCAGCGCGTCCACGCAGATATCGGGGCTGCCGTTCTCCGGGCCGATCGGTGGCGTCCGCGTGGCGCTCATCGACGACCAGTGGGTCGCCTTCCCCAACTTCTCGGATGCCGCGCGCTCCACGTTCGACATGGTCGTCGCCGGCCGCGTCGCAGGGGATGACGTCGCCATCATGATGGTCGAGGCCGAGTCCACCGACGCGACCTGGGACCTCGTGAAGACCGAGGGCAAGACGGCGCCGACCGAGGAGGTCGTCGCGGAGGGCCTCGAGGCCGCGAAGTCGTTCATCCGGGCCCTCTGCGAGGCCCAGGCCGAGCTCGCCCGGACGGCGGCCAAGCCGGTCGAGGAGTTCCCGATCTTCCTCGACTACGAGGACGACGTCTACGCGGCCGTCGAGGCGGAGGTGGCCGACGAGGCCGCCAAGGCGCTCACCATCCCCGGCAAGCAGGAGCGGGAGGACCGTCTCGAGGAGATCAAGTCCGCGCTGCACCTCAAGCTCGTCGGTGACGCGGACGGCATCCACGGCGGTGGCGCGGAGGGGCCGTTCTTCGGCCGCCAGAAGGAGGTCTCGGCCGCCTTCCGCTCGGTCCAGAAGAGGCTCGTGCGCGAGCGCATCCTCCGCGACAAGGTCCGCATCGACGGTCGTGGCCTCGCCGACATCCGGGCGCTGTCCGCCGAGGTCGAGGTGCTTCCGCGCGTCCACGGCTCGGCGATCTTCGAGCGTGGCGAGACCCAGATCATGGGCGTGACGACCCTGAACATGCTCCGCATGGAGCAGCAGCTCGACACCCTCTCGCCGGTCACCCGGAAGCGCTACATGCACAACTACAACTTCCCGCCCTACTCCACCGGTGAGACCGGCCGGGTGGGGTCCCCGAAGCGTCGCGAGGTGGGCCACGGCGCGCTCGCCGAGCGGGCCCTCATGCCGGTCCTGCCGACGCGTGAGGAGTTCCCCTACGCCATCCGCCAGGTGTCGGAGGCGCTGGGCTCCAACGGGTCGACGTCGATGGGATCTGTCTGCGCCTCGACCTTGTCGCTGCTCAACGCCGGTGTCCCGCTGCGAGCGCCGGTTGCCGGCATCGCCATGGGCCTCATCTCGGCCGAGGTGGACGGGGAGATGCAGTACGCGGCCCTGACCGACATCCTCGGCGCCGAGGACGCCTTCGGCGACATGGACTTCAAGGTCGCCGGAACCCGCGAGTTCGTCACGGCCATCCAGCTCGACACCAAGCTCGACGGCATCCCCGCCGACGTGCTCGGCAGCGCGCTGACCCAGGCCCGTGACGCCCGCCTGCACATCCTCGACGTCATGAACGAGGCGATCGACGCACCCGACGAGATGAGCCCCTTCGCTCCTCGCGTCATCTCGGTGCAGGTCCCCGTCGACAAGATCGGCGAGGTCATCGGGCCCAAGGGCAAGATGATCAACCAGATCCAGGACGAGACCGGCGCGGACATCTCCATCGAGGACGATGGCACGGTCTACATCGGGGCGACCGACGGCCCCTCGGCCGAGGCGGCGCGCGCGATGGTCAACGCCATCGCCAACCCCCAGATGCCGGAGATCGGCGAGCGCTTCCTCGGGACGGTCGTCAAGACGACGACCTTCGGTGCGTTCATCTCGCTCCTGCCGGGCAAGGACGGCCTCCTCCACATCTCCGAGGTGCGCAAGCTCGTCGGGGGCAAGCGGATCGACGCCGTCGAGGACGTCCTCGCCGTGGGCCAGAAGGTGCAGGTCGAGCTCAAGGAGATCGACCCGCGCGGCAAGCTGTCACTCGCAGCGGTCCTGGCCGAGGGCGAGACCGGTGACGAGCAGGCCTCGCCCGGGCCTGCCGAGGACAGGGGGGCGACCGAGACGCCTGCCCTCGTGGTGAACGCCGACACGGCGCCGGAGGCCCCGGTCGGTGAGGGTGAGCACGAGGAGCGCGGCGAACGCCGCCAGCGGAACCGCCGTCGTGGTGGCAACCGCGGACGTGGTGAGCGTTCGGACGCCGAGAGCGCGTCGACGGACGCCTGAGCCGGCGTCACGGCAACAGCACGACGAGGGCCCCGCACCGACAGGTGTGGGGCCCTCGTCGTCCCCCGCCGCGGTCCCGGCGCTTCGGGGTCGTGCGGGGTTCGGTCAGGCGGAATGCCTCGGTACCACCGGGCGCGGCCGTGACTACAGTTCGCTGCATGAGCGCGATCAAGGTCGCCGTGGTCGGCGCCGGCGGCCGGATGGGGTCGACGGTCTGCGGGGCCGTCGAGGCCGCCGAGGACCTCGAGCTGGTCGGCCGGTTCGACGAGGGGGACGATCTCGGGGACCTCGCCGGGGCCGACGTCGCGGTGGAGTTCTCCGTGCCCGACGCGTCTCCGGGCAATGTCGCGCACTGCGTCGCCCAGGGCGTCCATGTCGTCGTCGGCACGACGGGGTGGAGCGCGCAGCGTGTCGACGCCCTGCGTGCACAGGTCACCGGGGCCCCACCCACCGGCGTGCTCATCGCGCCCAACTTCGCGATCGGCGCTGTGCTCATGATGGCCTTTGCCGAGCGCGCCGCCCGGTTCTACGAGTCCGCCGAGGTCGTCGAGCTGCACCATCCCGACAAGGTCGATGCCCCCTCCGGCACCGCACGCCGGACCGCCGACCTCGTCGGCGCTGCCCGGGAGGATGCCGGGCTCGGTGACGTCCCCGATGCAACCACCGCGGACCCGGACGGGGCACGCGGGGCCCGCGTGCACGGCATCCCGGTCCACTCCGTACGGCTGCGGGGGCTCGTCGCCCACCAGGAGGTCCTGTTCGGGGGACCCGGTGAGCTCCTCACGATCCGGCACGACTCCTTCGACCGGGCGTCGTTCATGCCGGGCGTGCTCACGGCGGTTCGGACGGTCGGGAGCCGCCCCGGGGTGACCGTGGGGCTCGAGCACTACCTGGGGCTCGGGGGCTGAGCCCCGCGTGACGACGCTCGTCGGGGTGGACCTCACGGGGCGGCGGGTCGTCGTCGTCGGAGGGGGAGCGGTCGGGACGAGGCGAGCCGCTGCTCTCGCTGCCGACGGTGCCCACGTCGTTGTCGTCGACCCGGCTCCCTCGGACGCCGCGCGGGCCCTCGTGTCCTCCCGCACGGTGGGCCGCGTCGAGCTGGTGGAGCGGCCGGTCACCGAGGCAGACGTCGACGAGGCATGGCTCGTCGTCGCCGCCACCGCCGACGAGGCGGTCGACGCCGCGGTGGCGCAGTGGTGCCTGGACAGGCGCACCTGGTGCATCCACGGCGCGGCCGGTACGGCACGCTCGGTGGCGTCGAGCCGGCACGGCGACCTGCTGCTGGGCGTCGTGTCCACCGGGGTCCCCGACCCGCGCAGGGTCGCGGGCGTGCGCGACGCCCTCGCCCAACATGTCGCGTCAGGCGCCGTGGACCTGCGGCGACGACGTCCACACGCGGGGCCGACCACCGAGGTCGCTGATGGGTGACCGCCGGCCCGCACTGGTCCTCTGCGCCCACGGGACCCGCGACGCCGTCGGCCGGGAGACGGTGCAGGGCATCTGGTCAGCGGTGGCCCGGCGGCTGCCCGACGTCACGGTCCTCGAGGCGTACGTCGACGTCCACGGCCCCGAGCTGGACGAGGTCGTCGAGGGACTGCCGCGTGCCGACGGCAGCGGCCTGAGCGGCGTGGTCGTCCCGCTGCTCCTCGCCGCTGGGTACCACGTGCACGTCGACATCGCCCGGGCGGTCGCGACCCGCCGCGACGTCCTGACGTCCTCGGCGCTGGGACCCGACGACCGGCTCGTCGACCTCGTCGTGCACCGGCTTCGAGAGGCGGGGGCGCCGGCGGGCACCCCTCTCGTCCTCGCCCCCGCCGGGTCGAGCGACCCTCGGGCACAGGCCGACAGCACCGAGGTCGCCCGCCGCCTCGAGGTGACGTGGGGAGGGCCGGTGACCCTGGGGTATGCCGCCGGCCCGGCGCCCACGGTGGCCGATGCCGTCCGAACGGCTCGCCTCGCGGGGGGCGGCGCCGTCGCTGTCGCGTCGTACCTGCTCGCGCCAGGCTTCTTCCAGCGGCGCCTGGAGGACTCGGGGGCCGATGTCGTGAGCGCCCCGCTGGCGCCGGACGCGCGGATCGTCGACGTCGTCGTCGAGCGCTACGGCACGACGATCGATGCCGCGACCGGCACCCTCTAACCCCACCCGACCGCGCGCACGATGGCCGCGACGGTGCCCGCGGTCAGCACGACGACGAGGAAGTTCGCCCGCAGGAGGAGGAGCCCGACGGCCACGCCCACGGCGACCACCCTGGCGTCGACGACCAGCTGGCCCCCCGGACCCGCGACCGTCTGCACCACGACGAGTCCGGACAGCAGCGCCACCGGCAGCAACGTGGTGATGCGTCCGGTTCGCTCGCCGGACACCACGCGCTCGGGAACCAGGTAGCCCGCCAGCTTGAACAGGTAGCAGGCGACGCACGCCGTGACGACCACCAGCCACAGGGTCATGGCGTGGGGTCCGATCCGGTGAGGATGCCGTCGCCGCCCTCGAGCGGGCCTTCGTGCCGCCCCGGGTGCCGCAGTCCCACGACGACGGCGGCGACGGCGGCGAGGAGCACGGGGATCCCGGCCGGCACGAGGGGAGCGCTGACCAGCGCGACGAAGGCGGCGAGCACGGCGGTGGCCGTGGCGTCCCGGCTGCGCAGCCGCGGCCACAGGAGGGCGACGAACGCGCCCGCGGCCGCGGCATCCAGCCCGAGCTGCCGAGGGTCCCCGAAGGCGTTGCCGAGGAGCGACCCGAGGAGTGTCGACGCGTTCCACAGGACGAAGACCGCGATCCCCGTCTGCCAGAAGCCGAGACGCTGGGCCGGCGGCTCGGGCTGGGCGATCCCCACGGCCGTCGACTCGTCGATGGTCAGGTGGGCGGCCGCGAGACGCCGGAGGCCAGTGGCACCGAGCATGAGCGACGTCTGCAACCCGTACAGCCCGTTGCGCACACCGAGCATGGAGGCCGTGGCGACGGCCGCGGGTGCCGCAGCCAGACCGCCGGCGGCGAGGATGCCGACGAGGGCGAACTGGGACGCGCCGGTGAACATGACGAAGGAGAGGGCCTGGGCCTGCCAGACGTCGAGCCCGGCCGCGACGGCGAGGGCGCCGAATGACACGCCATAGGTCCCGGTGGCTCCGCCGACGGACCACGCCTGGCGGATCACCTCTCGCCGGCGGACGGACGGCAGGGGAGACTCCTGCCCCTCCCCGGTTCCCCCGTTCTGCGCTGGTCCGGCCTCGGTCACTCCGGCGAGTCCTCCACGAGGCGCGCGGTGAGGCGGACCTCCCGGAGCGTCTCCCCGGAGGGCGAGACGACCCGGTCACGGAAGGCGCCGTCCGGGCCGAAGCCCGAGGCGGTGAAGAACCGTCGCGCCGCCTCGTCGTCGGCGAGCAGCCAGCAGCTGACGAGCTCCGCTCCGGCATCGCGCAGGACGTCCACGCTGGCGTTGAGCAGGCGTGACCCGTGCCCCTGGCGGCGGGCGTCCGGGTGGACCGCGAGGACCGTCACCTCCGCCGACGTCGAGCCTGCGTCGCGGTCCTGGGAGGGCCCGACCGCGGACAGCCCGACCACCTGCTCGCCGGCGCAGGCCACGAGCAGGCGGTGCACGCCCGCCGGTGGATCGATGAGGCTCTCGCGCCAGGCTCGGGCAAAGGCCTCGGGGTCGAACAGGGCGACGACCTCGTCGGGTACGCGTCCGGCATACGCCTCACGGAACACGGTCGCCTGCACGAGGCCGACGGCCGGGGCGTCGTTGGGCCGTGCTCGGCGCACGCTGGCATCGGCGACCGGACCCGGATCGTGGTGGTGCGCGTGGTCGTGCGGATGACCACCGCCGGCCGCCGTCATCGACGCCCCGTGGAGGGCGGCCGGCGGTCGTCGAGGGGGTTGGGCACGCGCACGACCCTACCGATCGCAGTCCGGACGTTTTCCGGGCCCGGGCTCTGGGCAGATGGGGGCCAAGGAGACCACCATGAGACCGCGCAGTTCGCACCCCAAGCCCCATCAGTCACAGCTTCGGCCCGACGGGACGACGTTTCCTCCGGTGACGCCCGATCCCCCTCCGCCGCCTGGCTGGGTCGACCCGTTCACGGATCTCGACGGACACAGCGAGCCGGCTGGGCCGGAGGCCGGAGAGCGCGACGACACACCGCACCCGAACTCACCGCGCCGCCCCGGTGACCGGGACACCCGGGTCGAGTAGCGGGACTGCCGTGCGCGTCGCGATCCTGTCGACCTACCCGCCCAGGCGCTGTGGGCTGGCCACCTTCACGGCCGACCTGCGCAACGCCCTGGTGTCTGCCGACGCCTCCAGCGAGGTGGTCGTCGCGGCGGTGCTCGACGAGGAACCGGCGGAGACCGCTCCCGAGGTCTTCCTCTCGGTTCGCCAGCACGAGCGGGGCGACTACGCGCGGGCGGCGCACGCCTTGAACGGCAGCGGGGTGGACGTCGTCCTCGTGGAGCACGAGTACGGGATCTTCGGCGGGGACTTCGGCGAGTACCTCGTCGAGCTCGTCGAGGCGTTGTCCGTGCCCTACGTCGTCACTCTCCACACGTTGCTTCGCGAGCCGGGCCCCCAGCAGCGAGCCGTGCTCCGCAGGGTTCTCGAAGGCGCCTCGAGGGTGACCGTCTTCACGGCGATGGCGCGCGACCAGCTGGTCCGGAGCGGACTCGCGTCGTGGGACCGCGTGGCGGTGGTGAACCACGGCGCACCGGAGCACCTGCTGCCCGACAGGCGGGCCGAAGGTGCCCGGCGACCCAGGCAGGGGACCGAGGCGGCCGGGCTCCCGGAGCTGGGCGTGCACACGGACCGGCGGGTGCTCTCGACGTTCGGCCTGCTGTCACCGGGGAAGGGGATCGAGGTGGCGCTGCGTGCCCTCGGGTCCGTGGTCGAGATCCACGAGGACGTGCTGTACGTGGTCGCCGGTCGGACGCACCCCGACGTCGTCCGGCGGGAGGGCGAGCAGTATCGAGCGATGCTCCAGGACCTCGTCGTCGACCTCCGGCTCCAGGACCACGTCCTCTTCGTCGACCGTTACCTGAGTGACGAGGACATCCGCGGCCTCCTGCATCGCACCGAGCTCTTCGTCACTCCCTACCGCTCGGAGGACCAGGTCGTCTCCGGCGTGCTGACGTTCGCCCTCGTGGCCGGGTGCCCCGTGGTGTCGACCCCGTACTTCTACGCCACCGAGGTGCTGTCGACGGGGGCCGGCCGCCTCGTCGGCCTCGACGACCACGAGGCCTTGGCCGCTGCCGTGTCGGAGTTCCTCGGCGACGAGGCGTCGCTCCAGGGTGCGTCTCGCGCGGCGCTCGAGCTGGGCGCGCAGTACACCTGGCCGGAGGTGGGCCGCGAGACGCTCAAGGTCCTCGGCGAGGCGGCTCGGGGCCTGGACGGTGGCAGAGCGGGTGGAGCGGCAGCGCCGACCCCTCGGCTCACCCACCTTCGACGGATGGTCGATCGCGGCGGCATCGTTCAGCACGCCGTCGGGTTGGAGCCGGACCGGTCCACGGGGTACTGCGTCGACGACGTGGCGCGTCTGGGCCTGGTGGCCGCCGGGCTTGCCCGGAGGGACCCCCGTCACGGCGCCTGGGCGGAGGTGGCCTGCCGGAGTACCGAGTTCCTGGCAGAGGCGTGGGATCCGGGACGTGGCGCGATGCGCAACTTCCGGGCCGTCGACGGCGGGTGGCTCGACGAGCCACATCACGGAGACCACGTCGGCCGGGCCATCTGGGCCCTCGGCGAGATGGGGCTGGGGTCGAGCGCACTCGCCCAGCGCTGCAGGGCCCTGCTCCACGACGTCGTCGTGGCCGACCCGGTGCTGAGCAGCCCTCGGTCGGCGTCCTTCGCGATCCTCGGGCTGGCTCGGCTGCCCGTCGACCTGCTGCCGACGGAGGAGCGCCACCTCCTTCGACGCCTGGGCGGGCACCTCACGTCGCTCTACGAGGCGCATGCCTCGCCCGAGTGGCAGTGGTTCGAGGACGAGCTGACGTACGACAACGCCAGGTTGGCCCAGGCGCTCGTCGCGGCGGGGGCCTCCCGACGGGACGCCGACCAGGTGCGCCTGGGGCTCGAGGCGCTCGAGTGGTACTGCGGCCAGTGCGCGGCCGACTCCGACGCCGTGGTCCTCGTGGGCAACCACTGGCGTCATCGCCACTCCGCCCCCGTCGCATCCGAGGGCGACGAGCAGCCACTGGACGCCGCGGCCCTCGTCGAGGCCTGTGTGGAAGCCTTCCGGGTGACCGGCTCAGCCACGTACTGCCAGCGGGCGCGGAACGCCTTCGCGTGGTTCCACGGCCGCAACCGGTGGCGCCTCAGCCTCTACGACGAGGCCAGTGGCGGCTGCCACGACGGTGTGGGCCCGGACGGTCTCAACCGCAACGCGGGAGCTGAGTCCACCCTCGCCTACCTCCAGGCATGGTTGGCCCTGGAGTCGGTCGGCCTGGCCCAGTGAGGAGGACGGCGTGAAGGTCGGCATCCTCGGGCCGATCACGTGGCGCACGCCGCCGGAGCACTACGGCCCCTGGGAGCAGGTGACCGGCCTCCTCGCCGACGGCCTCGCGGACCGCGGAGTCGACGTCACCCTCTTCGCGACGGGCGACTCACGGACCCGCGCCAGGCTCGACTCCGTCATCCCCCACGGTTACGCCGAGGACCCCGAGCTGGACGGCCGGGTGTGGGAGGCGTTGCACGTCGGCCACGCGCTGGCGCGCTCGGGGGAGTTCGACCTCGTCCACAACCACCTCGACTGGCTCCCCCTGTGCTTCTCCCACCATTTCGCAGCGCCGCTCGTCACGACGATCCACGGGTTCTCGGGACCCGGCATCCTCCCGGCCTACCAGCGGGCGGCGTCGTCCTACGTGGCGATCTCCGACTCGGACCGCTCCCCGGACCTGGACTACCTCGCCACCGTCCACCACGGCGTCGACGTCGACGCCCTGCCCTTGGGCGCCGGGGGTGAGTGCCTCGTGTCGCTGGGCAGGATCCACCCGGACAAGGGCACCGCGGAGGCGATCACCATCGCGCATCGCGCCGGCAGGCGTCTGGTCCTCTGCGGGATCGTCCACGACCAGAGGTACTTCGACGAGGAGGTCGCCCCCCACGTCGACGGAGACCGTGTGGTGTACCTGGGCTCCGTCGATCCCCGTGAGCGTGCTCGTGTGGTCGATGCCCGAGATCGTCGACGAGGGGGTCACCGGCTACCTCGTGTCGGATGCCGATGCGGCAGTCCCCGCCCTGGATGCCGCCGCCGCCCTCGACCGACCCCGGTGTCGCGAGCGCGCCGTGGCCCGCTACAGTGCGGCCCGGATGGTCAGCGACTACCTTGACGTGTATGCCGGAGTCGTGGCACCCAGGTGAGCAGAGGGTCTTCCGCAGGGCCGTCGCGAACCCGTTGCTCACGGCCGACGACTGGCCGTACCCGGTCAATGCGGTGTTCAACCCGGCGGTCGCGCACGACGGAGAGCAGACCGTACTCGTGTGCCGGGTGGAGGACTTCCAGGGGCGCAGCCACCTGAGCGTCGCCCGGTCGGCGGACGGACTCAACGGCTGGTCCATCGACCCTGAGCCGCTGATCTACCCGTCCGCCGACCACCAGGCCGAGATGTGGGGTGCGGAGGACCCCCGCGTCACCCGGGTGGACGAGCTCGGCGCGTGGGTCATCGCCTACACCGCCTACGGACCGACCGGGCCGGCGGTCTCGCTCGCCACCACCGCCGACTTCCGCACCGTGGAGCGCATCGGGGTGGTCTGCCCTCCCGACGACAAGAACGCCGCGCTCCTTCCCCGCAGGATCGGGGAGCACTTCGTGCTGTTCCACCGGCCCCGCACGGTCGTCGGCGGCCACGCCGACGTGTGGATGTCCCGCTCACTCGACCTCCGGAGCTGGCTGGCTCCTGAGCCGGTGTTCCGGGCTCGGGCCGGACAGTGGGACAGCGCCCGCATCGGCATGGGGCCACCACCACTCGAGACGTCCGACGGCTGGCTCGTCGCCTACCACGGGGTGCGCCACACCGTGGCGGGCGAGCTCTACCGCGTCGGCCTGGCCCTGCTCGACCTCGAGGACCCGCTCAAGGTCGTGCGGCGGTCCCCCGAGTGGTTCCTCGGCCCCGCCACGGCGTACGAGCTCCAGGGGGACGTGCCCGGGGTGGTGTTCCCCTGCGGCTGGCTGCACGACCCCTTCACCGACTCCCTGCGGCTCTACTACGGCGCCGCGGACTCGGTGGTCGCCATGGCGGAGTCGTCGTTGAGCGAGGTGCTCGACCGGCTGTCGAGGTGCGGGTAGCCCGACGATCGTCCCGCGACGCCCGCCGGCGCCGCCGTGTCGGTGATCCCGCCGAACTACGGTTGAGCCATGCCGCTCCCGCTCACCGTCGTCCCCATCCCCGGGCCGGGCGCGGAGGACGTCCTCGTCGCAGCTGATGGCCGGGTCTGGACCGGCACGGAGGACGGGCGCATCCACGTCCACGACCCCGCTGCCGCCACGACTCGGACGGTCACGGCGACCGGCGGCCGCCCGCTCGGGCTGGAGCTGCTCCCTGACGGCCGCATTCTCGTCTGCGACGCCCACCGGGGGCTCCTCGTCCTCGATCCGGCCACCGGGGACCTCGAGACCCTGCTCACCGAGGTCGACGGGCAACGCCTGCTCTTCCCCAACAACGCCGCGGTGGCGGCAGACGGGACCATCTGGTTCTCGGACAGCAGCCGCGTCTGGACGGTGGAGGAGTGGAAGAGCGACCTCGTCGAGCACACGTGCACCGGCCGGTTGTTCCGGCGCACGCCCGAGGGCCGCGTCGACACCGTGCTCGACGGCCTTGCCTTCGCCAACGGCGTGGCGCTGACGGCGGAGGCCGAGGCGGTGCTCGTGGCAGAGACGGCCACGTGTGCCATCCGCCGCGTCGAGCTCGTCGACGGTGAGCCGGGGGAGTCCTCGCTCTTCGTCGAGCACCTCCCCGGCCACCCCGACAACATCGCGCTCGGCAGCGACGGACTGGTCTGGGTGTCGGTCGCGTCCCCGACCGTCAGGGCCCTCAGCCTGCTCCAGCGGAGCCCCCGAGCGGTCCGCGGGCTGGTCCGCCGGGCGCCGTCGCGGCTCACGCCGGCGCCGAAGCACACGGCCCGGGTGCTTGCGCTCGATGGACGAGGCGCGACCGTCCACGACCTCGACTTCGACGCCACCCGCTGGCACTTCGCCACCGGGGTCCGGGAGCACGAGGGCCGGGTGTGGCTCGGAAGCCTCGTCCAACCGGCCATCGCCGTCGGGAACGTGGTCCGGCGAGAGCAGGGTCAGACCCGCTCGTAGACGACCCGCGACCACCCGTCGTGGTCCTCGCGGGACTCCTCGGCCCAGGAGGCCCGGGGCCACGGGGGGAAGTAGGTGTCGCCCGCCGGCTCCGCGTGCACCTCGGTGATGACCATCCGATGGGCGAAGGGCAGTGCCTCGGCGTAGATCTGGGCACCACCGGCGACGAACACCTCGTCGGCCGGTCCGGCGAGGGAGACCGCCTCCGCGAAGGAGTGCGCGGTCTCGACGCCCGGGTGGTGCCACTGCGGATCGCGGGTCACGACGATCGTGCGGCGTCCGGGCAGCACCCGTCCGATGGACTCGAACGTCCGCCGGCCCATGACGAGCGGGTGCCCCAGCGTCGTCGCCTTGAAGTGCGCCAGCTCCTCCGGGAGGTGCCACGGCAGGTCACCGCCCTTGCCGATCACGCCGTTGCGCGCCACGGCCGCGATGAGCGAGATCCGAGTCATCGCGCCCTCTCCTGACGTCGCTGGTCCTCGTGGTGCTGAGGGCCACTCTGCCGTATGCCGGCAACCCGCCGGAGTCGGGAGCGGCGGCGGCTTCAGACGGCGATCGGAGCCTTGATCGACGGGTGCGCCTGGTATCCCACGAGCTCGAAGTCGTCGAGGTCGAAGTCGTCGATGCCCTCCTTGGGCGCCACCGACATCGTGGGAAGCGGCAACGGCTCCCGGGTCAGCTGGAGCCGGGCCTGCTCGACGTGGTTCGAGTAGAGATGGGCGTCCCCGAGGGTGTGGACGAAGTGTCCCGGCCGCAGTCCGGTGAGCTGAGCCACCATGGTCGTCAGGAGCGCGTAGGAGGCGATGTTGAACGGCACCCCGAGGAAGACGTCGGCCGACCGCTGGTAGAGCTGGCAGTCGAGGAGGGCGGGACCACCGTCCGCGGGCCGTACGTAGAACTGGAACATCGTGTGGCACGGAGGCAGGGCCATGTCGTCCACGTCGGCGACGTTCCAGGCGGAGACGATGTGCCGACGGGAGTCGGGGTTCGTGCGGATGGCGTCGATGACCTTAGAGATCTGGTCGACGCGGCGCCCGTCCGGGGTCGGCCAGGAGCGCCACTGGTGCCCGTACACGGGTCCGAGGTCGCCCTGCTCGTCGGCCCACTCGTCCCAGATGGTGATGCCGCGCTCCTGCAGCCACCTCACGTTGGTGTCACCGCGGAGGAACCAGAGCAGCTCGCCGATGATGGAGCGCAGGTGCAGCCGTTTCGTCGTGACGACGGGGAACCCGTCGGCGAGGTCGAAACGCATCTGGTACCCGAACACGCTCCGGGTCCCTGTGCCGGTCCGGTCGGCCTTGTCGACACCGTGCGTCATGACGTGGTCGAGCAGGTCGAGGTACTGGCGCACGCCGGGAGCCTACCCTCGCGACGCACTACCCTTGGGCGCATGACGAGCTCCCCCTTCGGTCGTGTCCTCACCGCGATGGTGACCCCCATGTCACCGGGCGGCGAGGTCGACGACAAGGGCACCGACTCGCTCGTCGACCACCTGCTCGGATCCGGTCATGACGGCATCGTCGTCAACGGCACGACGGGGGAGTCGTCCACCCTCACCGACGACGAGAGCATCGCGCTGGTGCGCCGCGTGAAGGACCGGGCGGGGAACCGCGCGGCGGTGGTGGCGGGCGTCGGGTCGAACGACACCCGCCACGCGGTGGACATGGCGCGGCGCGCGGCCTCGGCCGGAGCCGACGCACTCCTCCTCGTGACGCCGTACTACAACAAGCCCACCCAGGCGGGCGTCATCACGCACTGCCGCGCGGTCGCCGACACGACGGACCTCCCGGTCATGCTCTACGACATTCCCTCGCGCACCGGCATCCCCTTCACCACGGAGACGCTCATCAGCCTCGCCGAACACCCCCGGATCGCCGCCGTCAAGGACGCCAAGGGCGACCTGTGGGCGTCCACCAAGGTCATGGCCGGGACCGACCTGCTCTGGTTCAGCGGCGCGGACGAGGTCAACCTCCCGCTGCTCGCCCAAGGAGCGTTCGGCGTCGTGTCGGTCGTCGGGCATGTGGCGGGTGAGCAGTATGCCGCGATGGTCGCAGCCGTCGACCGCGGCGACCTCAGGGAGGCTCGCCGCCTGCACACCTCGCTCATCCCGGTCGTCGACGCGATCATGACGACGTCGCAGGGGGCGATCATGGCCAAGGCGGCCCTGGTCGAGCTCGGTGTCCTGGAGTCGGCGACCGTCCGCCTGCCGCTCCTGGAGTCGCCACCGGAGCACCTCGAACTGCTGCGCTCCGCCCTCGCGACGCTGCCGACCCGATGAGCCACCCCCACCCCGAGCTCGACCTTCCCGGTCCGCTCGTGGACGGCGGCGTCCGCATCGTCCCCCTGGGCGGCCTGGGCGAGATCGGTCGCAACATGACGGTGATCGAGCACCGGGGGCAGCTGCTCATCATCGACTGCGGGGTGCTGTTCCCCGATGACCACCACCCGGGCATCGACCTCATCCTCCCGGACTTCGAGTACATCAAGGACCGCCTCGACGCCGTCCAGGCGGTCGTCCTCACCCACGGGCACGAGGACCACATCGGCGCGGTGCCCTATCTCCTGCGCCTCAAGCCCGACCTTCCGCTGGTGGGTTCACAGCTGACGCTGGCCCTCGTCGAGGCGAAGCTGAGGGAGCACCGCATCCGGCCCTACACCCTCGGGGTGCGTGAAGGGGACCGCGAGCGGCTCGGCCACTTCGACTGCGAGTTCGTCGCCGTGAACCACTCCATCCCCGATGCGCTCGCCGTCGCGGTGCGCACCTCGGGAGGGACGCTGCTGCACACCGGCGACTTCAAGATGGACCAGCTGCCCCTCGACGGCCGGCTCACCGACCTGCGGGCGTTCGCCCGGCTGGGGGAGGAGGGCGTCGACCTCTTCCTCACAGACTCCACCAACGCCGAGGTGCCCGGCTTCACGACCCCGGAGCGCGACATCTCCTCGGCCATCGACAAGGTGTTCCGGCACGCCGAGCGCAGGGTCATCGTCGCCTGTTTCTCCTCCCACGTGCACCGCGTGCAGCAGGTGCTCGACGCCGCGGACAAGGCGGGGCGCAAGGTGGCCATGGTCGGCCGGTCGATGGTCCGGAACATGGGCATCGCGGCCGAGCTCGGCTACCTGCACGTGCCCGCCGGCGTCCTCGTCGACGTCAAGCAGCTCGACGACCTGCGCGACGACCAGATCGTCCTCATCTGCACCGGCAGCCAGGGCGAGCCGATGGCGGCACTGTCCCGCATGGCGAACCGCGACCACCGGATCGACGTGGGCCGGGGCGACACCGTGCTGCTGGCGTCCTCGCTCATCCCCGGCAACGAGAACGCCGTGTACCGGGTGATCAACGGACTCATGCGCCTCGGGGCGGCAGTCGTCCACCGGGGGAACGCCAAGGTCCACGTGTCGGGGCACGCCAGCGCCGGCGAGCTCCTCTACTGCTACAACATCGTTCGGCCACGCAACGTCATGCCCGTGCACGGGGAGTGGCGCCACCTCGTCGCCAACGCCGAGCTCGCCGTCGCCACGGGCGTCCCGCGTGACCGTGTCGTCGTCGTCGAGGACGGCGTGGCCGTGGACCTGGTCGACGGGAAGGCAGCGGTCTCGGGAGCGGTCCCCTCGGGCTACGTCTACGTGGACGGCGCCTCCGTGGGCGGGGCGGACGAGGGCCTGCTCAAGGACCGTCGGATCCTGCGGGACGAGGGCTTCATCTCCGTCACGGTGGTCGTCGACTCCATGACCGGCAAGATCATCGCCGGTCCCGAGATCACGGCGAGGGGTTTCGTCGAGGACGAGGTCGTGTTCGACGACGTCATGCCGCAGCTCGTGCAGGCGCTCGACGAGGCCACGGCGAACGGCGTCGCGGACACCTACCAGCTCCAGCAGGTCATCCGCCGGTCGATGGGTGGCTGGGTGGGGCGCAAGATCCGCCGCCGGCCGATGATCATCCCCATGGTCATCGAGGCGTGACACCCGGCGGGCCGCTCTTCTGATCGCGGAGCGCCACGTTGATCGTCGCTGTTCCGCGTGTGACGCATGTGTCAGGTGTGACCGTCGCGTAGCCTGCGCCCATGGCGACTCGTACGTCTTCTCCCTCGCGCGGCCGCACGACGTCCACGCCCGCACGGGGTCAGCGCACCGCGGCTCGCTCGGGCGGACGCTCCCGCAAGGCCCGGTCCCGGCGGCTTCCGCTCCCGGTGCGCGCCGTCCAGAACACCTGGATGGGCCTGGCCCACGCGACCGGTGCCGTCGCCCGCAAGGTGGGGGACACCGGCCGGGACCTCCAGCCGGAACACCGGCGCGACGGTGTCGGCCTCCTCCTCGTCGCCCTCGCTGTCGTCGTGGCGGCCAGGGAGTGGTGGGGGATGCCGGGTTCGGTGGGGACGATCGTCCACGCCGTCGTCGCCGGCACCTTCGGCAAGGTGGGCTATGCCGTGCCACTGGTCCTGCTCGCGTTCGGCATCCGGATGCTGCGCACCCCCCAGGACGAGGCGGCGACCTCACGTGCGGCCGTCGGGACGATCGCCCTCGCCTTCGCGGCCTGCGGCCTGACCCACGTCGCCGCCGGGATCCCCGCGCCGCCGGAGGGGGCCGACGGGATGCGGGCAGCGGGCGGCATCCTCGGCTTCCTCTCCTCCAGCCCCCTGGAGGCGGCGGTCTCCGTCTTCGGCGCCGTGCCGCTGCTCCTCCTCCTCGCGCTCTTCGGGCTCCTCGTCATCACCGCGACCCCGTTGCACCAGGTGCCCACCCGCCTCCGGGCCCTCGTCGACCGGCTCACCGGCCACTCGACCGCCCCGTCGGCCGACGGGGTCGACACCGCCGATCCGACGACCGGCCCCCGCCGGCCCGGCCGCGGCGGTGCTCTCGACGACGAGGGTCCCCGGGTCGGCGACGAGGCGTTCGAGCAGGCCGCCCTCGTCGACCCCGTCACCGGCAAGCGGCTCCGCCCGGGCCAGAAGCGGACCACCGTGCCCCCGGCCGTCCCGGGCGGAGGTGGCGAGGCCACCGCCATCGGCGGACCGGCAGCGCGGGGTCCCGTCCCGGAGCGGGTGCCGCTGGAGCCGCCGCCCACGACACCACTGCCGCAGCGCGTCGAACAGCTGTCCCTCGCGGGCGACGTGACGTACACCCTCCCCGACGCCGCACTTCTCGAGCCGGGTAGCCCGCACAAGGCCCGGAGCGCCGCCAACGACCGCATCGTGGAGTCGCTGACGACGGTGCTCGACCAGTTCGAGATCGATGCCCAGGTCACCGGCTTCAGCCGTGGCCCGACGGTGACGAGGTACGAGGTGGAGCTCGGCCCGGGCATCAAGGTCGAGCGGGTCACCGCGCTCTCCAGGAACATCGCGTATGCCGTTGCCTCGGCCGACGTGCGGATCCTCAGTCCCATCCCCGGGAAGTCGGCGATCGGCATCGAGATCCCGAACCTCGACCGGGAGAAGGTCAGCCTCGGAGACGTCCTGCGAAGCCAGGTCGCCCGCGGGACGGACCACCCGATGGTCATGGGTGTCGGCAAGGACGTCGAGGGCGGTTACGTCGTCGCCAACCTCGCGAAGATGCCGCACCTCCTCGTCGCCGGTGCCACGGGCGCCGGGAAGTCGAGTTTCGTCAACTCGATGATCACCTCGATCCTCATGCGTGCGACGCCCGAGGAGGTGCGCCTGGTCCTGGTCGACCCGAAGCGGGTCGAGCTCACGGCGTACGAGGGGATCCCGCACCTCATCACCCCGATCATCACGAACCCCAAGAAGGCCGCCGAGGCCCTTCAGTGGGTGGTGCGTGAGATGGACACCCGCTACGACGACCTCGCCGCCTTCGGCTTCAAGCACGTCGACGAGTTCAACAAGGCGGTCAAGGGCGGGAAGGTGACACCGTTGCCCGGTTCGGAGCGCGTGCTCGCTCCCTACCCCTACCTCCTCGTCGTCGTCGACGAGCTGGCGGACCTCATGATGGTCGCCCCGCGTGATGTCGAGGAGTCCATCGTCCGCATCACCCAGCTCGCGCGCGCGGCCGGCATCCATCTCGTGCTGGCCACGCAGCGGCCGAGCGTCGACGTCGTCACCGGGCTCATCAAGGCCAACGTGCCGTCCCGGATGGCCTTCGCGACCTCGAGCGTCACGGACTCGCGGGTGGTGCTCGACCAGCCCGGCGCCGAGAAGCTCATCGGGCAGGGTGACGCTCTCTTCCTGCCGATGGGCGCCAGCAAGCCGATGCGTGTGCAGGGCGCTTGGGTCACCGAGTCCGAGATCCACGCCGTCGTCAAGCACGTCACCGAGCAGCTGCGGCCCACCTACCGCGACGACGTCACGGTGAGCGCGCCCAAGAAGCAGGTCGAGGACGACATCGGCGACGACCTCGACCTGCTGCTCCCAGTTCGGTTCCACCTCGATGCTCCAGCGCAAGCTGCGCGTCGGCTTCGCCAAGGCCGGCCGGCTGATGGACCTGCTGGAGTCCCGAGGTGTCGTCGGCCCGTCTGAGGGTTCCAAGGCACGCGACGTCCTCGTCAAGCCCGACGACCTCGCCACGACCCTCGCGCTGCTTCGCGGCGAGGACGTCCCGGACCAGCCGATCGAGCCGTACGCCGTCCCGGCCGAAGGTGTCGCCGGGCCGGGGCCGGTCGCCGACGACTCCACCGACGACACCTCGGAGGTGCCCGTCATCGCCTACGGGCGGGACGCCGTCGCCGACGACCTCGACCGGTACCCCGTCGCGAAGGACTGGGCCGACGGAGACCCCGGGGACGACGGCAGCGACGACGCGTGGGAGCTCACCGGCCGCCGGTGACTTCTACAGTGGTGCCATGACCATGTTGTGGGAGGACCTCAAGGAACCTCCGTCCCGATCGGCCCGATGGAAGGCCACGCTGCGCAAGCAGCCGTCGGCGTTCCTGCTGGCCGTGCAGATCCTCGTCATCCTGCTGCTGCCGTTCCTCGAGTCCTCGGACTACGGTCGCGCCGTCATCTCGCTGCTGAGCCTCTCGGCGCTCATCACGGCGGTCTTCACCGTGCGGAGCACGCCCGCCCTCACGTGGCTGTCGGTGACCCTCGCCCTCCCCGCCGCGGTCTTCGAGATCTGGAGCCTCGTCGACGACCGCGCGGTCATCGTGGCCCTCGCCCACTCGTTCCTCGCGGTCTTCTACTTCTACACGGCGTACGCCCTCATCTCGTACATGTTCGAGGACGCCTGGGTGACCAAGGACGAGCTCTTCGCCGTGGGCGCCTGCTTCACCGTGCTCGTCTTCGCGTTCGCCTACGTCTTCCTGGCGATCCAGGAGGTGTACCCGAACTCGTTCACCTCCTTCGACGGTCCGGGGGAACGGACCTTCCTCGAGCTCCTCTACTACTCCGGCGCCAACCTCACGAGCGTGGGGCTCTCCGACGTCGGCCCGATCCGCCCGGAGGCGCGGGCCATGGGCACGGTGGAGCAGCTGGCGGGCGTCATGTACGTCGCGATGGTCATCTCGCGCCTCGTGGCGCTCACCGTGATGCGTGCCCGCCAGTGACGTCGGACGTCGAGGGCCAAAGGGCGTTCAGTCCGGCTGACCGTCGAGGTGCTCGATGCGTGCCAGGCTCGGCCCACGGCGTGCGCTGATCTCACGCGAACAGTCCTCTGCCGCACCCAGGACCCGAAGGGCGTTCCCACCGGCCAGCGCCGCCAGGTCGCGGTCGCTCCAACCGCGGTCCGCCAGCGCGGCCAACAGGCGCGGGTAGCCGGTGACGTCCTCGAGCCCCTGCGGCAGGACGTCGACCCCGTCGTAGTCGCCCCCGAGCCCGATGTGGTCGATCCCGGCCACCTCACGGACGTGCTCGCAGTGCGCGACGACGTCGTCGAGGGTGGCCACCGGCGCCCCCATCGCGTGGCGCCGCTCCTCGACGAAGGGGGCGAACGCCGTGGAGTCGTCGGCGTCGATGCCCTCGGCCGCCGCCGCCTCGCTCGCCTCCAGGTCCCACGCACACACCTCCGGGGAGACGAAGCGCGGGACGAAGGTCACCATGCAGAGTCCGCCGTTGTGCCGCAGCCGCTCGAGCACGTCGTCGGGCACGTTGCGCGGGTGGTCGCACAGGGCACGGGCCGAGGAATGGGAGAACATCACCGGGGCCTCCGTGACGTCCAGAGCGTCGCCCATGGTGCCTGCGGAGACGTGCGAGAGGTCGACGAGCATCCCCAGCCGGTTCATCTCCCGCACCACCTCTCTCCCGAACGGTGACAGCCCGCCGAGCACCGGCTCGTCCGTGGCCGAGTCGGCCCACGGCACGTTGTCGTTGTGGGTCAGGGTGAGGTAGCGGACCCCCAGGGCGAAGAGCATCCGCAACGCGCCGAGCGACGAGTCGATGCTGTGCCCTCCCTCGGCGCCCATCAACGAGGCGATCCGGCCCTGAGCCCAGGCACGGTGGATGTCCGCGACCGACGTCGCGAGGGCGAGGTCATCGGCATACCTCGTCGTCATCGAGTGCACCGCATCCACCTGCTCCAGCGTGGCCGTGAGAGCCGCGATCCCTGTCGGGCGGGCCGGCACGAAGACCGACCAGAACTGGGCGCCGACACCGCCCTCGCGCAGGCGGGGCAGGTCGGTGTGGGTGGCCTGGCGTCGCGAGATGTCCAGGCGCTCCCAGTCGTAACCGGCCCGTTCGCGCGCCTCCCACGCAAGGTCGTTGTGTCCGTCGACGACCGGGTGCTCGGCCAGGAGGGCACGGATCCGGCCGAGGCTGTCCTGGGGCATGCGCAGACCCTACTCGCGGACGGGGACCCCTTCGCGTGCCGAACTAGAGTGACGGCATGTCCACTCCCCGCGGCAGCGTCGCCCTGGTCACGCTGGGCTGCACGCGCAACGAGGTGGACTCCGAGGAGCTGGCCGGCCGCCTCGCGGCCGAGGGCTGGACACTCGTCGAGGACGCCGCTGATGCGGACGTCGCGGTCGTCAACACGTGCGGGTTCGTCGAGCAGGCGAAGAAGGACTCGATCGACACCCTGCTCGAGGCCGCCGACCTCAAGCGGACCGGCCGCACTCGCGCCGTGGTCGCGGTCGGGTGCCTCGCCGAGCGCTACGGCCAGACCCTGGCCGACGAGCTGCCGGATGCCGACGCCGTGCTCGGATTCGACTCCTACCGGGCGATGTCCAGCCACCTCACGGCTGTGCTGGACGGGCAGCGGCCGGCATCCCACGTGCCGTCGGACCGGCGCCGGCTGCTCCCCCTCGCGCCCGTCGACCGCTTCGGAGCCGGTTCCGCCGTGGCCGTGCCCGGTCACGGCGACGGCGTGGTGCAGGGGTTCGTCCGGGCGAGGCTCGACGCCCGACCGTGGGCACCGGTGAAGATCGCCAGCGGGTGCGACCGACGCTGCTCGTTCTGCGCCATCCCGATGTTCCGGGGGTCGTTCGTGTCGCGGCGTCCGACCGACGTGCTCGCCGAGGCACGGTGGCTCGCGTCGCAGGGAGTGCGAGAGCTGTTTCTCGTCAGCGAGAACTCGACCTCGTACGGCAAGGACCTCGGTGACCTGGCGCTCCTGGAGAAGCTCCTGCCTGACCTCTGCGAGGTCGACGGTGTCGAGCGGGTGCGAGTGTCCTACCTCCAGCCTGCGGAGGTGCGCCCGGCTCTGCTCGAGGCGATGGCGACGACGCCCGGCGTCATGGCGTGGTACGACCTGTCGTTCCAGCACGCGTCCACCCAGCTGCTGCGGCGGATGCGCCGCTTCGGGGGCACCGAAGCGTTCCTCGACCTCATCGGACGGGTCCGGACGCGGCAGCCCCTGGCTGGTGTACGGAGCAACGTCATCGTGGGCTTCCCCGGCGAGACGGAGTCCGACGTCGCGGAGCTCGAGGGATTCCTCGTCGAGGCGCGTCTCGACGTGGTCGGCGTCTTCGGCTACTCCGACGAGGACGGGACCGAGGCCGAGGGACTCGACGACAAGCTGCCCGATGCGGTCGTCGCGGAGCGCGTGGAGCGGTTGACGGCCCTCGTGGAGGAGCTCACCGCACGACGAGCGGACGACCGGGTCGGCGAGAGCGTCGTCGTGCTCGTGGAGGACCACGACGACGACGACCCGACCGTCGCGGTCGGCCGCGCTGAGCACCAAGGCCCTGACGTCGACGGGGTGTGCCTCGTCCGTGCGTCGCCCGGTACGGCTCCGGTCACGGTCGGGTCGTTCGTCGACGGCGTGGTCGTCGACGCGGTGGGGGTCGACCTCGTCGTGGAGGCGCGATGAGTGAGAAGCCGATCCGCCCGGTGCGACCGGGGCCACTCGCGGAGGGCCGCGCCACCGACCCCTACCGCGCCGGCATCGACCCCGCCAGCGACGTCGTCCCGGCGACCGGGCCGAGCGCGTGGAACATCGCGAACTACCTCACCGTCTTCCGGCTCCTGCTCGTCCCGGTCTTCGGGTGGCTGCTCCTCGTCGACGGGGGAAGTAACCCCGGCTACCGGTGGGCTGCCTTCGGCGTGTTCGCGGTCGCGATGCTCACCGACCGGATCGACGGCGACCTGGCGCGGAGCCGGGGGCTGGTCACCAACTTCGGCAAGGTCGTCGACCCCATCGCCGACAAGGCCCTGGTGACGATGGCCCTCGTGGGGCTCTCCGCCATCGGGGAGGTGTGGTGGTGGGTCACCGCGGTCGTCCTCGTCCGGGAGTGGGGCATCACGGCGGTCCGCTTCTGGGTGATCCGGCACGGGGTCATGGCGGCCGGTCGAGGCGGCAAGCTCAAGACCCTCCTCCAGACCTTCGGCATCGGGTTCTTCCTGATGCCACGGTGGACCCTGCCGTTGCCGGAGCTGTGGGACTGGGTGGCCGCCATCTCCCTCGGGGCGGCCGTGTTCGTCACCGTGGTGACAGGGGTGGACTACCTCATCCAGGCGCTCCGACTTCGTCGGACCAGCGAGCGGGCGATGCGGAAGCGCGCTGCGCGAGCTGCCGCCCGGCAGGGGCGTACGGGCGCGTGACGGCGGCTTCGCAGCAGGTGACGGCGGTCGTGCACGGGCTCACGAAGGCTGGGCTGACCGTCGGGACGGCTGAGTCCCTGACGGGCGGCCTCGTGTGTGCCGCCCTCACGAGCGTGCCGGGGGCATCCGCGGTGGTGCGGGGCGGGGTCGTGGCCTACGCGAGCGAGGTGAAGGCCGACGTCCTGGCTGTGGACCGCGCTCTTCTCGAGCGCGAGGGTGCGGTCAATGCCGCGGTGGCTCGTGACCTCGCGGAGGGGGTGCGACGGGTCCTTCGGTGCGACGTGGGCCTCGCGACGACCGGGGTCGCCGGGCCGGACCCGGCGGACGGCG
Source organism: Ornithinibacter sp. (assembly GCA_029266735.1). Taxonomy (GTDB): domain Bacteria; phylum Actinomycetota; class Actinomycetes; order Actinomycetales; family Dermatophilaceae; genus Fodinibacter. The sequence continues at coordinate 15,066 of JAQSWG010000018.1, read as the reverse complement.
CACCCGTCGGCACGGTCTACGTCGCCGCCAGCGGGCCGTGGGGAATCCTCGTCGAACGCCACGTGTTGACCGGCGACCGGGCAGACATCCGCTCGGCCACCGTCCAGGCCGCCTTGCAGCTCCTTGAGGAGGGTCTGCAGAACCTCCGCGACGAGGTCGGAAGCGAGGGGTACGGTGGACGGCACGAGGGACGGTCAGCGCACCACGACGATCGAGAGGAGGCGCCATGATCCTGCTTCGGCACGAGCTCGGCGAGGTCCTGCGGGAGATCCGCCAGGACCAGGGGCGCACGCTTCGTGACGTCGCCGCATCGGCCGCCGTCTCCTTGGGCTACCTCAGCGAGCTCGAGCGGGGCACGAAGGAGGCCTCCTCCGAGCTCCTGGCCGCTGTGTGCGCGGGTCTCGGTCTCAGCCTCTCGGACGTGCTGGCGCTGGTCAGCGAGCGGGTGGAGCGGGTCGAGACCCTCTCGGCCCCGGTGACGCTCCCCGTCGGTGCCGCTCGTTCCGGCGCTCGCGTGTCGGCCTCCGCGGCCTGACGACGGACACGCCTGCCGGCGGTCACCCTGAAGCGCGGTACGCTCCGCGTCCGCCGGCGCCCAGCGGTCGTTGCGGTCGGCCGTCGTCGGTCGGTGCAAGGCCCTGCTGGCACGTCGGGCAGGAGAAGAGCGTCCGCTCCCGGGGCGCTGCACCCGTCGTCGCCACCCGCACCGTGTCACCGCAGCGCCGACAAGGACGGCCGGAGCGGGCGTGGACGTAGGCCTCCTCACCGGACCGCCGCACTCCGGTGCTCGCCTGCCAGCCCGTGCGTCGTGCGACGTCCATGAGCCGGTGGAGGCGGCCCAGGAGGCGAAGGACCCGCGCGTGCTCGAGCTCGCCGACCGGTGTCCAGGGCAGGATCCCCTCGAGGAAGAGGGTCTCGCTCGCCCAGAACGTGCCGACGCCGGCGAGCACCCGTTGGTCGAGGAGCGCGTCGCCGACGAACCCCCGGTACGCCATGACGCGTGCGGCGGCGAGGTGATCGTCCCAGTCCGGGCCGAGCACGTCGGGCCCGAGGTGGCCGACGAGGTCGTCCTCGCGGCTCGTCGGGACGAGGTCGAGCATCCCGAGGCGAAGACCCAGGGCGGACCACCGCGCCGTGAGCACGGCGGCTCGCAGGTCCGGTCGGCGCAGCGCCCGCTCGGTGTCGTGCCCGGGGTGCTCCACCCGCCACTGGCCCTCCATCCGCAGGTGCGTGTGGAGGGTCGCGCCGGTGTCGAGGCGATGGAGGAGGTGCTTGCCACGCGCGACGACCTCCACGGTGCGCGAGCCGCGAAGGTCGACGTCGGGGACCGACGGCCAGCGCAGCTCGGCGCGCTCGACGACCTCGCCACGCAGTGCGGCATCGAGGCGGTCGGCCGTCCGCCACACCGTGTCACCCTCGGGCACCGCGGCTCACCTGCGCATCCGGAGCCCACGGGGGGTCAGGTGGAACCCAGCGGCCTCGAGCGCGCTCACCACCGGGTGCCCGGACCCCAGCAGTTGCCCACCGTCGGCCCTCTCGACGGTGATCCGCCCGAGGCTCCCCCCTCGCACGGCGTCGGCGAGGGCGGTCGCCGCGGCTGCCAGGCGACGGGCATCCTCGCTGTACGTCAGCAGGGTCTTCCCACCGCGCTCGACGTAGAGCACGAGCTCACCGTCGACGAGCACGACGACCGCGCCGGCCTTGCGGCCGGGCTGGTGCTGTCGACGTCGGTCCGGCGTGGTGGGCGCTTCTGCGGCCGGCCCGTCGGCCGTCGGGTCGACCGCACGGTCCGGCCACGACAGGGCAGCACCGAAGGGGTTCGCCGGGTCGCTCGCCGCCAGCACCACCGTGGACGGGATGTCCCGTTCCCCTGTCGTGGCCGATCCGCTGCGGAGGCGGTCGACGGCACCGGTGGTGCCGAACTGGGACGCACCGAGGCCCTCGACGAAGTACCCGCGACGGACCCGGCCCGCCTCCTCGGCTCGACCGAGGACTCGGTAGATCGCGGCGAAGCCGCCGGGGACGTCCTCGGCGGCCGTCGCACCGCGGGTGAGGATGCCGTGTCGGTCCAGGAGGAGCTCTGCCGTCGCATAGGCGCGCACCGTCGGATCGAGGTCCACCGGCGGGAGGAGGGACCAGCGCCCGGTGACCCGTGCCGGACCCGACCTGGTGGGCAGCACCGGTCGTGGGGGAGCGGCCCCCAGACCGCCCAGCGGGCCTCGCCGACCGGCATACCGGCTGCGGCGGGGTCCCGTCGCCGTCCTGCGGTGGGCCGTGCGCCCGCCGCCGAGCAGGGCCCGCACCGGAGCGAAGGTGTCACCGGTCACCCGCCCGGACCACACGAGGTCCCAGAGGGTCGTGGCGAGGGCATCGTCGTCGGGGGCGGCCACCTGTTCGGAGAGGGTGCGGAAGAAGTGCGCGCCGCCTCCGGCGAGAGCATCGAGCACCGCGAGGCCCTGTTCGGAGGGCACCCGCTCGGGGTCGGGACCGGGCAGCGTGAGGTGGGCGGAGTCGGCGAGGTGCAGTGACACCCACCCGTCGTCACCCGGGAGCGACCCGTGACCGCACCACAGCACGTCACCGGTCGACATCAGCTCGTCCAGGAGCGCCGAGGAGTAGCCCGGGACGCGGGACGGAAGGACCAGGGACTCCACCGCGCTGGCGGGCACCACTGCTCCGCTCAGCTGCTCGACGACGCGCAGCAGCCCATCCCGGCCCTGCAGCCGGCCGCCGACGCCCTGCCACGCCAGGAGGAAGCGGGAGAGCTCGACGGGCGTGACCGGCTCGACCTCGGCACGCAAGGCCGCCAGCGAGCGACGACGGAGCATGCGCAGCACCTCGGCGTCGCAGTACTCGGTGCCGCCCCCGCCGGTCGGCAGCAGCTCGCCCTCGACCACTCGACCGGTGGACACCAGGCGGGCGAGGGCGGCCGTGGCGACGGCAGGGCCCAGGCCGTGGGCGCGGGCCACCTCGCTGGCATGGAATGGTGCGTGAGTGCGGGCATAGCGGGCGACGAGGTCGCCCAGCGGGTCCGCGACCGGCTCGAGGAACGCCTGCGGGACGCCGGGTGGGAGGGAGACCCCGAGCGCGTCCCGGAGCCGTGCGGCATCCTCGATCGCTGCCCAGCGGTCCTCCCCGGCCAGCCGGACGGAGATCACCTGACGGACGGCCGCGAGGCTGTCGAGCCAGGCCTCCACGTCCGCTCCCGTGGTGCCCTCGCGGCACCGCACGAGGACGGCCTCGGTGGAGAGCGGTCCGAGGCTGCGCAGGAGGTCGAGCGCGTCGTCGGCGTCGCGGGCCGCACGGTCGGGGGTCAGTCGCTGCAGCTCGGCCTCCGTGCGGGCGATCTGCTCGGCGTCGAGGAGGTCACGCAGGGCCAGCCCCTCACCCGTGCCGAGGAGCTCGGCGAGCAGCGACGGATCGAGGGCCAGTGCCGCCGCCCGGCGCTCGGCGAGCGGCGAGTCCCCTTCGTAGAGGAACTGCGCCACGTAGCCGAAGAGGAGCGACTTGGCGAAGGGGGAGGGGGTCGCGCTCTCGACGTCGACGAGGGTGACCCGGCGGGACCCGATGTCCCGCATGAGGTCGACGAGGCCGGGGACGTCGAACACGTCCTGGACGCACTCCCGAACGGCTTCGAGGACGATGGGGAACGACGGGTACTGGCTCGCCACCTCGAGCAGCTGGGAGGCCCGCTGGCGTTGCTGCCAGAGCGGCTGTCGGCGATCCGGCCGCCGACGAGGCAGGAGCAGAGCCCGCGCGGCGCACTCGCGGAAGCGCGCCGCGAAGAGCGCCGAGCCCCCGATCTCCTCGGTGACGAGGCCGCGGACGTCGTCGGGCTCGAGGGTGACGATGTCGAGGAGCTCGCGGCCGACCCCTCGATCCCCCACGCCCGCGACGTCGTCGAGCTCGAGGTCGGGCAGCCGCAGCACGATCCCGTCGTCGCCGTGCATGGCCTGGACGTCGACGCCGAACCGGTCGCGCATCCGGGCGCTGACGGCCAGCGCCCAAGGAGCGTGCACCTGCGCGCCGAACGGGGAGTGGACGGCCACCCGCCAGTCGCCCAGCTCGTCACGGAACCTCTCGACGACGATCGTGCGGTCGTCGGGGACGTGGCCGGTGGCCTCCCGCTGCTCGCGGAGGTAGCCGAGGAGGTTGTCGGCGGCCCACTCGTCGAGACCAGCCGCCATGACGCGCTCGCGGGCGGCGGGCGCCGAGAGGCCGACGACCTCACGGACGAAGGCACCCACGGCACGGCCGAGCTCCGCCGGTCGTCCGAGGGAGTCGCCCTTCCAGAACGGCAGCCGCCCGGGAAGGCCCGGGGCGGGTGTCACGAGGACGCGGTCGTGGGTGATGTCCTCGATCCGCCACGTGCTCGTCCCGAGGGTGAACAGGTCACCGACCCGTGACTCGTAGACCATCTCCTCGTCGAGCTCGCCGACGCGGCGGCCGGGACCCTCGCCCGTGGCGAGGAAGACGGCATACAGGCCACGGTCCGGGATCGTGCCGCCGGAGGTGACGGCGAGGCGCTGGGCACCGCGGCGGCCGGTGAGGGTGTCGGAGAGGCGGTCCCAGGTGATCCGGGCGCGCAGCTCGGCGAACTCCTCGCTCGGGTACCGCCCCGCGAGCATGTCGAGCACGGATTCCAGCACCGGCCTGGTCAGCGTCGCGTAGGGGGCGGCCCGCCGCGCGAGGGCCAGCACGTCGTCGACCGTCCACTCGTCCAGGGCGCACATGGCGACGACGTGCTGGGCGAGGACGTCGAGGGGGTTGGCGGGCACCCGGAGTGCTTCGATCTCGCCGGCGAGCATGCGCTCGACGACGACGGCCGTCTGGACGAGGTCGCCACGGAACTTGGGGAACAGCACCCCCCGGCTGACGGCCCCCACTTGGTGGCCGGCACGCCCCACGCGCTGCAGGCCCGACGCGACCGACGGGGGCGACTCCACCTGCACCACGAGGTCCACCGCCCCCATGTCGATGCCCAGCTCGAGGCTGCTCGTGGCCACCACGGCCGGGAGGCGCCCCGACTTCAGCTCCTCCTCGATCGCGGCTCGCTGCTCCTTGCTGACCGATCCGTGGTGGGCGCGGGCGAGCACTGCAGGGGCGCCGCGGGCGGCACCGGACTGGGCCATGATCTGCGCCGGACTGTGGCTGAGGACCGCCGGCCGCGACGCGGGTCCGCCGTCCCCACGGGCGTCGGCGCGCTCCTTCCAGATCTCGTTGAGCCGGGTGGTGAGGCGCTCGGCGAGACGGCGGCTGTTGGAGAAGACGAGGGTCGAGGTGTGCTCCGCGACGAGGTCGACGATGCGTTCCTCGACGTGCGGCCAGATCGACGCCCGCTGCTCCTGGCCGGACGCCGCTCCGGACAGGTCGCCGGTGGGCTGGCCGAGCTCGGCCATGTCGGGCACCGGGACGACGACCGTGAGGTCCCACCGCTTGGTCGACGGCGGCTGGACCACGTCGACGGGCTGACCACCGGCGAGGTAGCGCGCGACCTCCTCCACCGGGCGGACCGTGGCGGACAGCCCGATGCGCTGAGCGGGTCGGGGGAGGAGGGCGTCGAGCCGCTCGAGGGAGAGCGCGAGGTGGGCTCCCCGCTTGGTGCCCGCGACGGCATGCACCTCGTCGAGGATGACGGTCTCGACGCCGGAGAGCGCTTCGCGGGCGGCGGACGTCAGGAGGAGGAACAGCGACTCGGGCGTCGTGATGAGGATGTCCGTGGGTGCACGGGCGAACGCGCGGCGCTCGTCGGCGGGTGTGTCGCCCGAGCGCACGGCGACGGTGATGTCGGGCTCGGGGAGCCCGAGCCGGGTGGCGGCGTGCCGGACGCCGACGAGCGGGCTGCGGAGGTTGCGCTCGACGTCGACGGCGAGCGCCTTCATCGGCGACACGTAGAGGACCCGGCACCGTTCCTTCCGTTCTGCGGGCACCGGCTGCGACGCGAGGCGGTCGAGGGCCCACAGGAAGGCCGACAGCGTCTTGCCGGACCCCGTGGGGGCGACGACGAGCGCGTGGTGACCGCTGCTGATCGCTTCCCAGGCGCCCTCCTGGGCGGCCGTGGGCGCACTGAAGGATCCCCGGAACCAGGCGGCCGTGGCCGGGGAGAAGCGGTCGAGGACGTCACCGGTCATGTGGGGACCAGCGTCTCACCCGCGACCGACAGCCGGCTCAGGGGAGTCGACGTGGGAGTCGGGGGTCATCCCGCGGGGGTGATGTTGTGTTCCGGAGGGGCTTGTACCGTCGCGGTGGTGGCGATGTCGGCCCCTTGCGCCGAGGCACGTCGGAGGAGAGCAGATGAGCGACACGGCACCGCGGAACGTGGACCACCCCGTCGAGCAGGGCAGCCGTCGGCTGATGGTGCTGCTCGCGATGGCGATGTTCGTCCTCGTGGTCGACACCTCGCTGATGAACGTCTCGATCTCCGCGGTCGTCGAGGACCTCGACACCACGGCCAGCGGCGTGCAGTCCGCCATCGCGATCGAGGCGCTCGTGTCCGCGGCGTTCATCCTCATCAACAGCAAGGTCGGTGACCTCATCGGTCGCCGGCGGGCGTACGTCCTCGGGCTCCTGGCCTATGCGGTGGGCGCACTCGCCATGACGCTGACCCAGAGCCTGACCGCCATCCTCGTCTTCTGGGCGATCATCGGCGGCCTCGGCGCCTCCCTGCTGCTCCCGGCGATGCAGTCCCTGATCCACGGGAACTTCACGGGTGCGGCGCAGAAGCAGGCCTACGCGATGATCGGCGCGGCCGCCGCCATCGCGGCCGCGGTCGGTCCGCTCCTCGGCGGCTTCGTGACGACCTTCCTCTCCTGGCGCGTCGGCTTCGCGCTCGAGGTGGTCATCATCGCCGTCATCCTCAGCCAGATCCGCCTGGTCAAGGACGTCGCCTACACCGGGTCACGCGAGATCGACCGGGTCGGTGCGGCGCTCTCCGTCGTGGGAATGGGCGGCGTGGTCCTCGGCATCCTCGTCTGGCAGGAGGGCGGTGAGTTCGTCCTCCTCATCATGGCCGTGGGCGCCGTCGCCCTGGTCTCCCTCGCTCGGTGGCTCGTGCGGCGCAAACGCCTGAAGCGCGTCACCCTGCTCGACCCCGACCTCTTCGCCACGCCGAACTTCACGGCGGGCATCTCGGGCCAGATGCTCCAACAGGTGTCGCTCGGCGGAGCCATGATCGCCCTCCCGCTCTTCCTCCAGATGACCCTCGAGTACAACGCGATGGAGGCCGGGCTGTCCTTGGCGCCGCTGTCCCTGACCATGTTCGCCGCTGCGCTGGTGGCAGGCCGGAGGGCGGGCGACCGACGACCCGCGTCGGTCATCAGGGCCGGCTTCCTCCTGACGGCCGTCGGCATGGGGAGCATCATCCCGCTCGTCCCGCGGGTGGACAGCGGCTGGTACCTCGTGGTGCCCCTCGTCGTCGCCGGGTGCGGCCTGGGACTGCTCGTCTCCCAGCTCAACAACTACACCTTGGCGCCCATCGAGGAGGAGCGGGTCAGCGAGGCGGCAGGCGTCAACTCCGCTGCCGGGTCGTTCGGCCTGTCGTTCGGGCTCGCGGTGGCCGGTGGCCTGCTGCTCGCGGCGCTGTCCTTCGGCTTCACCCAGCTCACCGAGGACAGCGCGGTCATCCCGCCGGCGCAGCAGCAGCAGATCGCCGCGACACTCGAGGAGGACGCCGAGGTCATGAGCACCTCCGCGCTGGCGCAACAGATCAGCGGCCAGCCCCCCGAGGTCGAGGCCGAGGTGCTCGCCATCAACGCCCAGGCCCGGGACCGATCCCTGCAGGTGGCCCTCCTCGTCCCCCTGCTGGCGGCGCTGCTCGGGGTTGCGAACTCCTTCCGCATGCTGCGGTTGCCCGACGTCAGGCCGTCCGGGAGCCTCGCCGGAACGGACCTCGGCTGACGGGTCCGTACCGCGACGGCCGCTGACTCAGGTGCGGGGCTGCTGCTGCGTGATGCAGTGGATGCCGCCGCCCCGGGCGAAGAGCGGGCGCGCGTCGAGACCCACGATCCGCCGGCCGGCATACGCCCGTTCGAGCACCGCGAGGGAGTCGGCGTCCTGCGCGTCGTCGTAGGTGCACGCGACGACGCCCTCGTTGACGACGAGGTGGTTGATGTACGACCAGTCGACCGGGCCCTCGTCGTCCTCCAGCGTCTTGGGCGCCGGGACGCGCACCACCTCCAACGGCTCACCCCGGGCGTCGCGTGCGGCTGCGAGCAGGCCCTCGAGCTCGACGGACACCTCGTGGTCCGGATGTGCCGGGTCGGCCTGCCAGTGCAGGAGCACGGTCCCCGGTGAGGCGAAGGTCGCGACGATGTCGACGTGTCCGCGCGTGCCGAACTCGTCGTAGTCGCGGGTCAGTCCGCGCGGCAGCCAGATGCAGGTCGTCGCGCCGATGGTGCGCGCCATCTCCGCCTCGACGTCGGCGCGGGTGAGCCCAGGATTGCGGCCCGGGTCGAGCTGCACCGTCTCGGTCAGCAGCACGGTGCCGAGGCCGTCGACGTGGATGCCGCCACCCTCGTTGACGAGCTGGCTCGGTACCCGCGTCGCCCCCGCTCGGCCGGCGACGAACGTGCCGATCAGCTCGTCGCGCTCCCACGTCGCCCACGCCTGGCCGCCCCAGCCGTTGAACACCCAGTCGACGGCCCCGAGCTCCCCCGAGCCGGACACCACGAAGGTCGGCCCGATGTCCCGCATCCACGCGTCGTCGAGCGGTGCCTCGAGCACGTCGACCCGGTGCCTGCCGTGCCGTCCCTCACCGACCCAGCGCCGTGCGACGCGGACGTCGGAGGGGTCGACGACGAGCGTGACGGGTTCGAAGCGGGCGACGGCGAGCGCCACCTCCGACCACGTGGCACGAGCCTCGTCCGCGTCCGCCTCGGTGTCGCCGAGGGTGTAGCCCGAGCTGGGCCACGCCATCCAGGTCCGCTCGTGCGACACCCACTCGGCCGGCATCCGCCACGGGCCCGGAGACCCGGCGGTGGGCGCCACGGTCAGCCCTCCCGCCGGTGCTCGTCGCGCACCGGTTCGGTGAGCGAGGCGTAGGAGTCCGGGCGGCGCGTCGAGAGGAACGGGAAGAGGTCGAGCCAGTCCCTCCGCTGGGCCAGGTCGAGGTCGGCCACGAGGACGGCCGCCTCGTCGCGAGGCGCCTGCACGAGCACCCGCCCGTAGGGGTCGGCGATGAAGGACGAGCCGTAGAAGGTGATGAGCCCCTCGGTGCCGTAGCGGTTGGGCACGACGACGAAGAGGCCGTTGGCGATCGCGTGGCCCACGATGGTGTGCTGCCACAGCGGCTGGGTGTCGAAGTCGGGATGGTCCGGCTCCGACCCGATCGCCGTCGGGTACACGAGCACCTGGGCACCGGCCAGGCCGTACGCGCGCGCGACCTCCGGGAACCACTCGTCCCAGCAGGTCGGCATCCCGAGCCGGAGGTGGCCGGAGAGTCCGGCGAGACCTGCGAGGTCATAGACGGGGTATGCGTCGTCCGGAGGACCCTGCCGGAAGTACTTGTCCTCGTGGTAGCCCGCCGTCACGGGGATGTGCGTCTTGCGGGTGCGGGCCACCAAGTGCCCGTCAGGCGCCACGAGCACCGCGGTGTTGAAGCCCAGGCCGTCGTCGGTGCCGTCGAGTGCGGGCGACTTCTCGTAGAGGGACGCGTGAACCAGCACGCCGGATGCCGCGGCCGCCTCGCGCGCGAAGGTCACGGTCGGGCCGTCCTCGAGCGACTCGGCGGTCGTGTCCGGACGCCCGGAGGGCAGCTCGTCGGCGGGGTAGCGCGACAGGGTGAGCTCCGGGAGGAACACGATGCGGGCGCCGGCGTCGGCCGCGGCGCGGATGCCGCCGAGCAGGGTCGAGCGCAGGCGCTCGGCGTCCTCGTCCCATGCGTGCTGGACCAGACCCACCCGGACAGGGGGCTCGGCCGGCTCGTGCACTCGGGCGAGCGAGGTCGGCACCTCGGCGGCGGTGATCAGACGCATGGCGGCCAGTATGCCGTTCCGCCCGCGCCGCTCGAGGGCGCCGGAGCGGTGACCGGCGGAGGGGACGCCCGGCATACGATCTGCCGGTGCGCGTCTCCCGCTTCTGGACCCTCGTCGAGGACGAGTTCGGCGCCGCCTACGCCCACTCGTTGGCGCGCAGCCACGTCATGTCGGCGCTCGGCGGCCGCACGGCGGTCGAGGCGCTGGAGGCCGGCATCCCACCCCGGGAGGTCTGGCTCGCACTGTGCGCAGACATGGACGTGCCCGCGGAGCGGCGGCACGGACGTGATGTCCCCAGGAGCCGGTGAGACCAACGGGTCCGCGGGCCGCGGAATGCGGTGGAGGGTGTCGGGGTCGTGACCGAGGGCGAGCTGCGCATCCTCGACATGGACCCGGCCACTGACGGCGCCGCGATCCGCGCGCGGCTCGGGGTCTGTCCCCAGAGGGACATCCTCGACGAGGACCTCTCGGTCGAGGAGAACCTGTGGGTCTACGGGCGGTTCTTCGGCCTGAGCCGGTCCGAGGTCCACCGACGCGCCGACGAGCTGCTCCAGTTCGCCCAGCTCGGCGAGCGCCGGCGCGACAGGGTGGAGCCGCTCTCGGGCGGCATGAAGCGCCGCCTCACCATCGCCCGGAGCCTCATGAACAACCCCGAGGTGCTGCTCCTCGACGAGCCGACCACCGGCCTGGACCCGCAGGCGCGCCACGTGCTGTGGGACCGGCTGTTCCGGCTGAAGCGCGAGGGCGTCACGCTCATCATCACGACCCACTACATGGACGAGGCGGAGCAGCTGTGCGACCGGCTCGTCGTTCTGGACCACGGCCGGATCGTCGCCGAGGGCAGCCCTCGCGCACTCATCGCCGAGCACTCGACCCGTGAGGTGGTGGAGCTCCGGTTCGACCTCGACGACCAGGAACGGCACGTGGACGCCGTGTCCGGGGTGGGGGAGCGGCTCGAGGTCCTGCCCGACCGCCTCCTCGTCTACGTCGACGACGGTGACGCGGCGTTGACGAGCCTGCACGCCCGCGGAGTCGAGCCCCTGTCCTCGCTCGTGCGCCGCTCCACCCTCGAGGACGTCTTCCTGCACCTCACGGGACGGACGCTGGTGGACTGATGTCTGCTCCTGCCACCGACCGCCTCGCCGCGACCGCCGCCGCCAGCGGCCGGCTGGACACCGGGCCTCGCCCCGGGCTCTCGCAGGCCGAGCGGCTCGGCGCCGTCATGGGTCACCACCTGCTCGTCTACCGGCGCACGTGGAAGGGGTCGATCATCAACCGCTTCCTGTCGCCGTTGTTCTTCCTCCTCTCCATGGGTCTCGGCCTGGGCACCCTGGTCGACGACGGCGCGGGCGGCGTCGACGGGGTCCCGTACCTCCAGTTCGTCGTGCCCGGCATCATCGCGGTCCAGGCGATGTGGCTGTCCTTCGGGGAGTCGACCTACGCCGTCTTCGGCTACATCCGGTGGAACCAGATGTATGCCGCCATGCTCTCGACGCCCCTGCGCGTCATCGAGGTCCTCGGCGGGCACCTCGCTGTCGTGGGGGTGCACCTCGTCGTGGCCACGACGATCTTCGTCGGGGTCGCCTCGCTGTTCGGGGCGTTCGCGTCCTGGTGGGTCCTCCTCACCATCCCGGTCGGACTGCTGACCGGGCTCGCGTTCGCGGTGCCGACGTTCGCGCTCTCGGCGACGCTCGACAACGACAACGGGTTCAGCCTCCTCTACCGGTTCGTCGTCACCCCCCTCATGCTGTTCTCCGGCACGTTCTTCCCCGTCGAGCAGCTGCCGTCGGTGCTCCGGCCGATCGCCTGGGGCACGCCGCTGTGGCACGGGGTCGAGCTGAGCCGCGACGCCGCGACCGGCACGCCGCCGGGGTGGCTGGGCGTGGCGCACCTCGGGGTGCTGCTCCTCTACATCGGAGGCGGGTGGGTGCTCGCCCACCGGCAGTTCTCGAGGAGGCTGGTCTCGTGAGCGTCGCGTCGGTGGCGACGCGCGCCTCGCGCGCTCTGCCCTTCCCCGCCGGCGTGGGCATGGCACGCCACGTGGTCGGACGCAACGTCGTCGCGTTCCGGAGGGCGTGGCTCCTCCTCATCAGCGGCTTCGCCGAGCCGGTCCTCTATCTCTTCTCGCTCGGGGTCGGCATCGGCGCCCTCGTCGGGGGCGTGACGACCGACGGCGGCACGACGGTGTCGTACGCGACGTTCGTCGCCCCCGCCCTGCTGGCCGCGTCGGCGATGAACGGCGCGGTGTTCGACAGCACCTACAACGTGTTCTTCAAGCTGCGCTACCAGCGGCTCTACGACGCGATGCTCGCGACACCGCTGGGTCCGAGGGACGTCGCGGTCGGTGAGATCACCTGGTCCCTCATGCGGGGCGCGCTCTACTCCTCGATGTTCCTCGTCGTGGCCCTCGTGGCCGGGATGGTGCACTCGTGGTGGGCCCTGCTCGCCCTGCCCGCGGCGGTCCTCATCGGCCTGGCGTTCGGCGCCGTGGGGATGTTCGCCACGACGTACATGAGCAGCTGGCAGCACTTCGACTACGTCACGCTCGCCATCCAGCCGATGTTCCTCTTCTCGGCGACCTTCTTCCCGCTGTCCACGTACCCGGAGGCGCTCCAGTGGGTCGTGCGGGTGACGCCGCTCTACCACGGGGTCGCGCTCGAGCGTGGACTCATGCTGGGGGAGGTGGGCTGGTCCCTCCTCGGCAACGCGGCCTACCTCGCGGCTCTCGGCGCCGTGGGCATCGTGGGGGCCTCGCGCCGGATCGGGCAGCTCCTGCTCACCTGAGAGGCCGGCACCCCCGCCTCGGGGCAATGAACGTAGCGCTACCGGGCTCCAGGCCTGCAACGCGGCGGCTTCGGGCGACACGTCTAGGGTGTCGGTCAGGACCCAGCGCCAGCCGTCGGCGCGGGCGGCGGCATCGGCCCGAAGGGGTGTGGGCGCCCGTGTTGCTCCTCGTGCCAGGCGAGGTAGGCGGCGACCGCGGTCGGAAGCGTGGGGTACATCCGGTCGATACCGATCGCATCGACGAGCCCTGCTGCCTTGAGATCGTCGAGGAGGTCCTGCTTGACGCGCGCCAGGGCCAGCACGACGCCGCGAGCGTCGAGGTCGCGGCGCAGCCGGTCGAGGGCGTCCAGGCTCGTGAGGTCGACCTCGACGTTGGCCTCGGCGTTGATGAGCAGCCACTCGACGGGTGCTGCCGCCTCGTCCACCGCCGCGACGGCGCGGTGGTGGAAGTCGTCGGCGTTGGCGAAGAACAGCGGGGAGTCGTAGCGGTAGACGACCAGCCCGGGGATCTGCTCGGCCGTCGGGAAGTCGTCGACGTCGTGCATGCCCGCCATCCCGCGGACATAGCCGAGGATGCCGTCGTGCGGTCGGGCGACACGGCGGAGGAGGTCGCCCAGCGAGAGGGCGACCGCGAGCAGGATTCCGTTGAGCGCACCGAACACGAAGACGCCGAGCGTCGTCGCGACGAGCAGGACGAGCTCGCTGCGGCGGAAGCGGGCGACCCGGCGGATCTCCGCGACGTCCACGAGACGGATGGCGGCATAGACGACCAGCGCCCCGAGGGCCGCCTGCGGGAACGCGGCGAGAACGGGCCTGAGGGCGACGACGGCGACGAAGACGCTGGCCAGGGTGACGAGGGAGTAGAGCTGCGTGGAGCTGCCGACGGAGGCGCCGATCGCGGTGCGGCTGCCGCTGCTGCTTACCGGGAAGCCGGAGAGGAGGCCGCCGGCGACGTTGGACACGCCCAGGGCGAGGAACTCCTGGTTCGCGTCCATCCGCTCGCCCTTCCGCTCGGCGAACGCCCGGGCGGTGAGGACGTTGTCGGAGTACGCGACGACGGTGATCCCGAGTGCGGGTCCGAGCATCGCGGCGACCGCGTCGACGCCCAGGTCCGGCAGCCGCAGCTCGGGGACGAGGTCCGGAAGGGTGCCCACGGTGGCCACCCCGAGGTCCTCCAGCCCGAACAGCGCGACGGCGCCGGCGCCGACGAGGACGGCGAGCAACGGGTTGGGGAGCCTGGGCCAGAATCTCGACGCGACGAGGAGCAGCACGAGGAGCCCACCCGCGAGGAGGAGCGTCGGGACGTGCACGTCGGCGACATGGCGGACGGCGCTCCAGACCTGTTCCGGAAGGGAGGCCCCTTCGACGTCGATGCCCGTGAGGCTGTCGACCTGGCTCACAATCATGAGCACGGCGACACCGGCCAGGTAGCCGACGAGGACCGGCTTGGAGAACAGGTCGGCGAGGAAGCCGAGGCCGAAGAGCCACCCCAGGACGCACAGCGCACCGGTGACGACGGCGAGAGCCGCGGCCAGCGCGGCATACGCGTCGCTGCCGCTCACCCCGATCGCGGCGACCGCGGTCGCCGTCATGAGCGCGGTGGTGGACTCCGGGCCCACGGACAGCTGGCGGGAGGACCCGAGGACGGTGTACACGAGCGTGGGGGCGACGATGGCGAGGAGCCCTGCGACCGGGGGCAGGCCGGCGATCTGGGCGTACGCCATGACCTGAGGCACGAGGTATGCCGCGACGGTCACCCCGGCGAGGAGGTCGCCACGAAGCCATCCCCGCTCGTAGTGCCGAAGCGTCACCAGCCCCGGGAGGACCGTCGCCCACGTGGGGTGACGCCGGGTGGAGAGCGACCGGTGGTGGCCGACGGCTGAGGGCACGGGCTGATTCGACCACAGCGACGCGGCGTGTCGCCCGACATCTGCGCGGTGTCGAACACGTGTTCGGCTAGGGTCGTCCACAGGTGACGACCCCCGACGGCCAACGTCCACAGGCCACGGCAGCTGCGGACCACTGTCGGTGCCGCCACCTAGCGTCTGACCAGACCTCGCGACGAGACCGACGGCGAGAGACGGTCGCCGGTGGGCGCGATCGCGTACGAGTGGAAGACAAGGTGTGACATGGCTGGTCCCAACGGCTCCCGCGGAAGCGTCCTCGCGCCCAACCCCCCGGCCGCTGCCCCTGGCGGTGAGCGGGACAAGGCCCTGAGCTCGGTCATGGCCCAGATCGAGAAGCAGCACGGCAAGGGCGCGGTCATGCGCCTCGGTGACGACGTCCGTCCCCCGATCGAGGTCATCCCGAC
>JAQSWG010000105.1 GCA_029266735.1 Ornithinibacter sp. | reverse complement strand
TTCCTCAACGTCAACGTGCAGGTCGCGGACCTCGCCCGCGTGGGGCCGATCCGCTCCCAGGCGGAGTCGATCACCCGGATGCTGCGCCACCGGCAGAGCGTCGTCCACGTCGTCACGCTGCTCGAGGAGATGCCCGTGCAGGAGAGCGCCGACGCGATCTCCGAGCTCGGTGAGGCGGGGTTCGGCCTGGGCGCCGTGGTCGTCAACCAGGTGCGCGAGCCGCTCGTCCACGAGGCGTTGCTCGAGGTGGCGGCGGCGGAGCCGGAGCGGGTGGAGGCGCGGGTCCGGGAGGACCTCGCCGCCGCGGGGGTCCGGGCCACGGCGCGGACGGTCACGGGCCTCCTCACCGAGGCGCACGACCATGCCGAACGGGTGGCTCTCGAGCGCGCCCTCGCCAAGGAGGTCGCGAGTCAGGGCCTGCCCACGCTGACCCTGCCGGCACTGCCCTCCGGCGTCGAGGACGGTGGCATCTCGGTGCTGGCGGACGAGCTCGTCGAGCAGGGGGTCCGATGACCGCCGCCCGCCGGGGGCCCGAGCGCCTCGACCTCGACGCGCTGCTCGCGGACCCCGCCACGGGGATCGTCGTGTGCTGCGGCTCCGGGGGCGTCGGAAAGACGACGACCGCGGCCGCCCTCGGGCTTCGCGCGGCGGAGGCCGGCCGCCGGGTCGTCGTGCTGACGATCGACCCCGCGCGACGCCTCGCGCAGTCGCTCGGGCTCACCGAGCTCGACAACGTGCCCCGCCCGGTCGCCGCCGTCGGCTCCGAGAACGGCGGCTCCCTCGACGCGATGATGCTCGACATGAAGCGCACGTTCGACGACGTCGTCGAGGCGCACTCCACCCCCGAGAAGGCGGCGCAGATCCTCGCCAACCCCTTCTACCAGTCGGTGTCGAGCTCGTTCGCGGGCACCCAGGAGTACATGGCGATGGAGAGGCTCGGCCAGCTCCGGGCCGAGGCCGAACGGGAGGGGTCCTGGGACTTCATCGTCGTCGACACGCCGCCGTCGCGCTCCGCCCTCGACTTCCTCGACGCACCGAAGCGGCTCGGCTCGTTCCTCGACGGCCGCTTCATCCGGCTGCTCACCGCCCCCGCGCGCGCCGGTGGGAAGGCCTACCTCAAGGTCTTCAGCGTGGGCGCGACGATCACGGCGGCGACGCTGACGAAGGTCCTCGGCGGCCAGCTCCTCGCCGACGTGCAGACGTTCGTGGCGGCCCTGGACACGATGTTCGGCGGGTTCCGGGAGCGGGCCGACGTCACCTACGCCCTGCTCAAGGAACCCGCGACGGCATTCGTCGTCGTCGCGGCCCCCGAGCGGGACGCCCTGCGTGAGGCGGCCTACTTCGTCGACCGGCTGGAGAGCGAGGGGATGCCGCTCGCCGGGGTCGTCGTCAACCGCCTGCAGACGCTCGCCGCACCGTCGCTCACCGGGGGACGGGCCGCCGCGGCGGCCGAGCAGCTCGAGGAGACGGCGTCCGTGGACGGGGACGGCACGGCATCCGACGACCTCGCCGGGCTCACGGCGGCCGTGTTGCGGCTGCACGCCGACCTGGCCGAGGTGTCCGCCCGCCACGAGGGGCATGTGCGCCGGTTCGTCGCGGGTCACCCCCAGGTACGCGTGTCGACGGTTCCCGCGAGCGCGACGGACATCCACGACCTCGACGGACTGCGCGAGGTGGGCGCGGCGCTCGCCGCCGGCTGACCGGTCAGGCGATGGCGCCCTGCGCCATGCCGATCTTGGCGTGGGCGAGGAGCTCGGTCCAGGAGCGGACGTCGGGCCGGCGGCGAAGCAGCGCACGGCGCTCCCGCTCGGTCATCCCGCCCCAGACACCGAACTCGGTCCGGTTGTCGAGCGCGTCCGCCAGGCACTCCGCCACGACGGGACAGCCCTTGCACACGACCTTGGCCTCACGCTGGGCCTTGCCCTGGACGAACAGGGCATCGGGGTCGGTACCGGCGCAGCGACCCAGCGCCGACCAGTCCGAGACCCACTGGCCCTCAGTGTTCGCAACCTGGGGGGCAACGCTCATGTCGACCTCTGTTCCGACGGGACCGTCCGCTCCGCGCCTGTCCTCGTGGACCGGCGACCTGTCGGCCACACTACGGAGACGGCTCAGCACCGCATATCAGCCGAAACGGTGGAGGCGCTGGCCGAACGGTTGAGGACGGCCACGGCCGCCGAAGTGGTTCCGGCAGCGAGGGACCTCGGTCCGCTGGCCGTCGCGGTGGCCGGTGATGCCAGATGCTCGGGTTACCCTGAAGCCCATGGACGGTCGCGCCCAGAATGTCTCCGCCGTGCTCCGGCTGCTGTTCGGCTTCGTCGTGCTCAGCACCGTAGCGGGTCTGCTGATGGCCGGGCTCGCCATCCCGGCGGTCGGCGCGACGGGGCAGGTGGCCAAGGGTGGTGTCGACTTCTTCAACGACCTGCCGAGCGAGTTCACCGTCTCCCCGCTCGCCCAGCAGTCCCGCATCCTCGACGCGGACGGCAAGCTCATCGCGAACCCCTACGACGAGAACCGCATCATCGTGCCGCTCGCGAAGATCTCCAAGAACATGCAGAACGCCCAGATCGCCATCGAGGACGCCCGGTTCTACGAGCACGGCGGTCTGGACGTCCGGGGCTTCAGCCGCGCGATGATCTCCAACCTCCAGGGCGGTGACGTCCAGGGCGCCTCGACGCTCACCCAGCAGTACGTGAAGATCACCCTCCAGGAGAACGCCCTGCGTCGGGGCGACAAGGAGGCCGCCGCCGCCGCCGTCGACAAGACGTACTCGCGCAAGCTCCAGGAGCTCAAGTACGCGCTCAACGTCGAGGAGAACTTCACCAAGGAGCAGATCCTCGAGGGCTACCTCAACCTCGTCTACTACGGCGACCAGGCCTACGGCGTGGAGGCCGCCGCGCTCAACTACTTCGGGGTCAGTGCCGCCAAGCTCAACCTGGGCCAGGCGGCGGTGCTCGCGGGCACCGTGCAGCAGCCCACGGCATACAACCCGGTCATCAACCCCGCGGCCGCCCAGGACCGGCGCAACCTCGTCCTTGACCGGATGCAGGCCCTCGGCCTGGCGTCGGCCAAGGACGTCGCGGCGGCCAAGAAGGTCGACATCAAGAAGTTGATCAAGAAGAAGCCGGTCAAGGGTGTGTGCCACCGGTCCTCGCAGCCGTACTTCTGTGCCTACGTCATGGAGTGGCTCCAGAAGTCACCACAGATGGCGGTCCTGGGGAAGACCCCCGCCGAGCGCCTCAAGGCGATCAACCAGGGCGGCCTCACCATCCGGACGACGATCAAGCCCGCGATGCAGAAGTCGGCCCAGAAGGAGCTGACGAAGGCCGTCCCGATCAACAACAAGCAGAACCTCGCCGGTGCCGTGACCATCATCGAGCCGGGCACCGGCAAGGTGCTCGCCATGGCCCAGGCCACCGACTTCAGCAAGTCGCAGACCAACCTCAACGTCGACCAGAAGTACGGGGGCGGCCCCAACGGCTACCAGATCGGCTCGACCGCCAAGACGTTCGCTCTCGTCGAAGCCCTCGAGCGCGGCATGCCGCTCGAGTCGTCGATCACCATCCCGGCAACCAGCCCGGAGCGGCCGGCCGTCTTCGAGCGGTCGGAGATGACCGACAAGTGCGGCACCGTCGAGCCGTGGAAGGTCCGCAACGACATCCCCATCTCCGGCGGGCCGATGTCGCTGCGTGAAGGAGTGACGAAGTCCGTCAACCCGTTCTTCGCCGCCCTCAACGTCAAGCTCGGCGCCTGCTCGGTGCGCGACACGATGCTCAAGATGGGCCTGCACCGCGCCGACGGCAAGGCCATCTCCGACACCATCGCCGGAATCGCCCTCGGCGCCGGTGAGTCCACGCCGATGAGCGTGGCCAGCGCGTATGCCACGCTCGCGGCGAACGGGAAGTACTGCGAGCCCAACCCGGTCACCTCGATCACCACGCCCGACAAGAAGGCCATCAAGATCCCCGGCGCCCAGTGCAAGCAGGTGATCTCTCAGGATGTCGCCGCGGGCGTCAACGACCTGCTCCAGAGCGTCGTCAGGAACGGCACCGTGTCGCCGCTGTGGGACAGCGACGCGCGTCCGGCCGCCGGCAAGACCGGTACGACCGAGAAGCACAACCAGATCTGGTTCTCCGGCTTCACCCCTCAGCTGGCGACCGTCGTGTGGGTCGGCAACGTCAAGCCGGCGAGCAAGAGCGGCAAGCTCTACACGCTCGCCGGCAAGTGCTTCGGTGAGTACGGCTGCGTCCGGCGCGTCTACGGCAGCACCATTGCCGCCCCCATCTGGTCCAAGGTCATGCGGGTGGCGAGCAAGGGGATGCCGGTCAAGCAGTTCCGGAAGCCGTCCGAGGCGATCCGCAGGGGCACGCTCAAGGCCCTGCCCAACGTCATCGGGAGCAGCGCCGACACCGCCACGAAGCGTCTGGCGGATGCCGGCTTCGCCGCCTTCGTCGCCGGCCAGGTCGACAGCGGCTACGAGGCGGGCACCGTGGCCTACACCGACCCAGCCGGGTCCGCTCTCCCAGGCTCACGCGTCGCCCTCTACCTCTCGACCGGGCAGCAGCCCTACGTCGTACCGGCTCC
The DNA here is from genome assembly GCA_029266735.1 of Ornithinibacter sp. Taxonomy (GTDB): domain Bacteria; phylum Actinomycetota; class Actinomycetes; order Actinomycetales; family Dermatophilaceae; genus Fodinibacter. The sequence continues at coordinate 2,497 of JAQSWG010000105.1, read as the reverse complement.
ACAGCCCGGAACCGGCCAACCCGGCGGCCCGGAACCGCCCAACACGGACGACAAGGGACCGGGCAAACCCAAGAGGTAGCCCCGCGCACTCCTCCCGCGCGGGAAAGGCTCAGCGTGCGGAGAGCACCTGCTTGACGACGGCCGCCACCCGGCCGCCGTCGGCACGCCCGGCCACCTCCCCCTGGGCCGCCTTCATCACCTGGCCCATCTGCGGCATCCCGGTGGCGCCGGTCGACTCGACGGCCCGCTCGACGATCGCCCGCAGCTCGTCGTCGCCGAGCTGCTCGGGCAGGTACCCCTCCAGGACGGCCAGCTCGGCCTCCTCCGTGGCAGCGAGCTCGCCGCGGCCGGCCCCCGCGAAGGCCGCTGCCGACTCCTTGCGCTTCTTGGCCTCCTTGGCGATGACCTTCAGCACCTCGTCGTCGCTGAGCTCGCGGGCCTCGTCCCCGGCCACCTCCGCCGTGGTGATGGACGTCAGGGTCATCCGCAGCGTGCCGGCCCGCACCTTGTCGCGGGCGCGCATGGCGTCGTGCAGGTCGCGCTGGAGCTGCGCCTTGAGCGTCGTGTCGGTCATGGCGTCAGTCTCCCACCGCGGTCGACCGGTGTACCTCGCCCTCGGGGTCGCAACCTCATCGATTCGTGCGGAGGGTGCGCCTTTGCGAGGATGGCGAGATGGACGAGGCCACCCGCACCGCGCTTCGCGCCGTCGGCGGTCTCGTGGGTGCCGCCGCCGTCGGGACGGCGTACGCCGCCCTCGTGGAGCGGACGTGGTTCGTCCTTCGGCGGTATGCCGTGCCCGCCCTCCCACCCGGCTCCTCGCCCGTGCGCATCCTCCAGGTCTCGGACCTTCACCTCACGCCGGGGCAGGCCAAGAAGATCGACTGGGTGCGGTCCCTTGCGTCCCTGGAGCCCGACTTCGTCGTCAACTCCGGAGACAACCTCGCGCACGCCGACGCGGTGCCCCCGCTGCTCCGTGCGATGGAGCCGCTGTTCGACTTCCCCGGCGCATTCGTCCTGGGGAGCAACGACTACTTCGGGCCGATCCCCAAGAACCCCGTGCGATACCTCACGCGGGGGCACGCAGAGGTGCGGAAGTGGCGTCCTGACCTCCCCGTCGAGGCGCTCGTCGACGGGCTCCGGAACGGTGGATGGGTCGACGTCGACAACGCTCGGACGGTCGTCACGATGGGCGACCACGAGGTCGAGCTCGTCGGCACCGACGACCCGCACGTCGGGTACGACCGGTATGCCGCGGTGTCCGGGACCGCTGCCCAGGACGTGAGCCTCACCATGGGGCTGGTCCATGCGCCGTACCAGCGCGTGCTCGACGCGATGGTCGCCGACGGGGCGTCGGTCGTCCTCGCCGGCCACACCCACGGTGGCCAGCTGGCCCTCCCGATCTGGGGTGCGCTGGTGACCAACTGCGACCTCGACACCCGACGCGCGAAGGGCCTCTCCCGATGGTGGCCGGGAGCCGGTCGGTCCGGCCGCGCTGGTCGTGCCGCCCCGTCCTCCGTGGCACCCGACGACGCGGCATACCTGCATGTGTCAGCCGGCCTCGGGACCTCGCCCTATGCTCCGGTCCGGTTCGCGTGCCGGCCGGAGGCGACCCTCCTCACGCTCGTGGCGCGCGATGCCGCGTGAGCGGTCGTCAGCCTCGTCGTGACGGGTGGGATGCCGGTCCGGCCGCCGTCCCGGGGCGGCAACAGACCGATGTATGAGGGCTCGGCCGGGTCGGCTATCCTCGGGTGTCGCCGCGCCCCTCGGGTCGGCAGCACTGCCACGGGGTGTGGCGCAGCTTGGTAGCGCGCGTCGTTCGGGACGACGAGGCCGCAGGTTCAAATCCTGTCACCCCGACAAGAAATCGAAGGGGCTCTGGCCTGCGGAAACGCCGCCCAGAGCCCCTTCTGCTCGGCCTCGCTGGGCGCAACTGGGGCATAACCGGACCGAATGCGACCGGGCAGAATCCCTGGCGGGCAGGATGCCGGGCCGACAAGCGCCGCGCAACGCAGAGCTGCTGCCAGCTGTTGTGCACGGACGACCGTGACTCTTCCACCCGGGTCATCGCCGCCCACTCCGAGTCGTGATCGACGGCGATCTCGGCGACCATCCGCACCGCCCGCTCCTAGAGCTCAGGAGGGTGCCGCTTGTGCGTATCTCCTGGCATGACTCCATCCTTCCCAAGGTTCGGAGTCTCCGGACATGCCGGGGCGGTTCACCTCACCCAGGGCTGACCGGTAGGCACCGAGACACCTCAAAGCCACCACTCCGGGGACTCCTACGGACCTTCTCGCCCGGTGGCCAATGACTTGGCCGATTGCGTCGCCAACCACCACGACATGTTGAGCGCCGCGGCGGCGAGCCTTGGGGTGGATCTTGTTCCAATGGGCGCTCCGACCGCACCCTGCAGGTCGCGCTGGTCATCGCCGACGACGAAGGCCTGGACGCGGTCACGATGCGCCGGCTCGCACGAGAGCTCGGTGTCGAGGCAGCCTCG
>JAQSWG010000017.1 GCA_029266735.1 Ornithinibacter sp. | reverse complement strand
TTGGCCTGGAACGTCGCGTAGGCGTCGGGGGCGGCCTCGAGGGGGAGACGGTGGGTCGCGAAGTCGTCCACGCCCAGCGGGTCGGCATCGGTGAGCAGCGGCAGGATCTCCGGCACCCAGCGCTTGACGTTGGCCTGGCCCATCCGGATCTGCACCTGCTTGTCGAACAGCGTCATCATCGGCATCGGGTCGGCCATGCCGCCGTAGACGCCGCTCAGCGAGACCGTGCCGCCACGCCGAACCGCGTCGATGGCGGTGTAGAACGCGGCCAGCCGGTCGACGCCCACGTTGGTCATCAGGGGCTTGGCCAGCGCGTCGGGGAGCAGCGCCACCGCCTTGTGCGACGCCTTGACCAGGGGGGACCCGTGGGCCTCCATGCCGACCGCGTCGACCACGGCGTCGGCCCCCCGGCCACCGGTCAGCTCGCGCACGGCATCCCCGACGTCGTCGACCTCGCGCATGTCCACGGTGGTGACGCCGCGGCTCCGGGCGCGGTCCAGCCGGGCGTCGACGCGGTCGACCCCGACGACCTGGCGCACCCCGCGCTCGAGGGCGATCCGGCACGCCATGTCGCCGATCGGGCCCAGCCCGAGCACGAGGAGGGTTCCCTCCGGCTCGGGGTCGGCGTAGGCGACCGCCTGCCAGGCCGTCGGGAGGACGTCGGAGAGGTACACGAACCGCTCGTCGGGCGGCCCGTCCGGGACCGGGATGTGGGTGTACTGGGCCTGCGGGACCCGGAGGTACTCCGCCTGACCGCCCGGGATCGACCCGTAGAGCTCGGAGTAGCCGAAGAGGGCCGCTCCCGTGCCCTGGGCGCGGACCTGGGTCGTCTCGCACTGGCTCTGCAGCCCGTGCTCGCACATCCAGCACGTGCCGCAACAGATCTGGAACGGGACGACGACGCGGTCACCGGGGGAGAGGTTCGTGACACCGGCCCCGACCTCCTCGACGACCCCCATCGACTCGTGGCCGAGGACGTCCCCCCGCGCCATGAAGGCACCGAGCGGCTCGTAGAGGTGCAGGTCGGAGCCGCAGATGTTCGTGCTCGTCACCCGGATGATCGCGTCGGCGGGGTCGGAGATCACGGGGTCCGGGACCTGTTCGACGCGGACGTCCTTATTGCCGTGCCACACCACTGCTCGCACTGTGTCCTCCTCGATGTCGGGTCCTCGGCCCGTACCCCGGGTGGTGGCCCGCACACCTCCCGTCGAACGTCCCGCCAGCAGCGGAAATGGCACGCGGGCCGTCGGAACCGCGGCATACAGTGACGCGCGTGTCGATCGAGGTCCACGAGCTCGTCAAGCACTTCCGCGTCCACGGCCGCGAGGCGGGGCTGCGGGCGTCGCTGCGCAGCGTCGTGCGCCGCCGCCACGTCGAGGTGAGGGCGGTCGACGGCATCTCGTTCTCCGTCGAGGCCGGTGAGGTCGTCGGCTTCCTCGGCCCGAACGGCGCCGGTAAGACGACGACGTTGAAGTGCCTTGCGGGCCTCCTGCACCCGACCGCCGGCACGGTCCGCGTCCTGGGCCACGACCCCGGACGGCGCGAGGCGGCCTTCCTCGGCCGGATCGCGCTCGTCATGGGCCAGCGGAACTCGCTCTTCTGGGACCTTCCGGCCCAGGACGCCTTCGAGGTCCACCGCACCGTGTACCGGGTGCCGCCGGCCCAGTTCCGCGAGACCCTCGACGAGCTCGTCCACCTCCTCGAGCTGGAGCCCCTGCTCACCAAGCAGGTGCGGGTGCTCAGCCTCGGCGAGCGGATGCGCTGTGAGCTGGCCGGCTCGCTCCTGCACCGCCCGGACGTGCTCTTCCTCGACGAGCCGACCCTCGGGCTCGACGTCAACGCGCAGGCCGTGCTGCGCACCTTCCTGCGGTCCTACAACGAGCGGTACGGCGCGACGGTCCTCCTCACCAGCCACTACATGGGTGACGTCACCGCCCTGGCGTCGCGCGTCGTCGTCATCGACGGGGGGGTCCTGCGGTTCGACGGTCGGCTGGCGGCGCTCGTGGCCGACCACGCCCCCCACCGCCGCATCCGGCTGTCCCTGCTCGAGCCCGTGCAGGGCGCCGCCCTGGCGCGCTACGGCGACGTCGTCGCGCAGGACGGCGCCTCCGTCACCCTGGAGGTCCCCCGCGAACGCAGCGTCGACGTGGCGACCCGCGTGCTCGCCGACCTCGACGTGGAGGACCTCGCGATCGAGGACCCACCGATCGAGGACGTCGTCCGGGCCGTGTTCGACCATGGCTGAGACCGCTCTCGTGGCGTATGCCGGCCTGGTCCGCTCCTCGGCGCAGGTGGCGGTCACGTACCGCGGCCGCATGGTCCTCTGGGTGCTGAGCGGGTTCTTCCCCCTCCTGCTCATGGCGGTCTGGTTGACCGTCGTGGCGGAGTCGGGACCGCCGGCCGGATGGACCACCGCCGACTTCCTGGCCTACTACGCCGCGGCGGCACTCGTCTGGCACCTCTCCGGACAGCACATCGTCTGGGAGTGGGACCAGGACATGCGGTCCGGGGACCTCTCCACCAAGCTCCTCCGCCCGATCCACCCCTTCTTCCAGTACGCCGCCGCGGACCTGGGCCACCGCCTGGTCCTCCTCACCGGTCTGCTCCCGGCGTTCGCCGTCGCCGTCGCGCTGCTTCCGGGCCTGGACTACGACCTCACACCGGCCGACGCCGTCCTCGTGGTGGCAGCGGTCGTGCTGGCCTACGTCCTCAGCATCGTCATGGCATCCGCCGTGGCCCTCGCAGGCTTCTGGACGACGCAGACGACCAACCTCTGGATGCTGTGGTGGGGTCTGGGGTCCTTCGCTTCGGGCTGGGTCGCGCCGCTGGAGCTCATGCCGGAGTGGCTGAGGAACCTCGCCGTGGTGCTTCCCTTCCGCTCCACGCTGGGCTTCCCCGTCGAGCTCGTGAGCGGCCGGCTCGACGGCCCTGAGGTGGCCGTCGGCTTCCTCGTGGGAGCGGTCTGGACCGCCGGGTTCGCGCTCTTCTACGTGGTGGTGTGGCGACGCGGCATCCGGCGGTTCCAGGCGGTCGCGGGGTGAGCCGCGTCCGCGGGTGGGGTCGGTACGCGCGGATCCTCGCGATCTGCTGGCGGGCCGCCGTGGCGGAGCAGCTCGAGTACCGCGCCGACCTCGCTGCCAAGACCGTGATGAGCACCTTCTGGCTGGCCTGGGCGGCGCTCGGGGTGTCGGTCTACTTCCGGTTCACCGGTGACATCGGCGGGTGGACCTACGGCGAGGTGCTCGTCGTCGTGGGGCTGTTCTTCGCCCTCAACGGGGTGCGCCAGGCGTTCCTCGAGCCCAACCTCGAGGCCCTCGGCGAGGGAGTGCGGCGCGGGACGCTGGACCACCTGCTCACGAGGCCGGTCGACTCCCAGGTGCTCGTGAGCCTGCGGCACGTGGACATGCACAACCTCGTCGACCCGGTGCTGGGCCTCGTCCTCGTGGCGATCGGGGTGCGCCTGGCCGGGCGCGGTGTCACGCCGGGCGGTGTCGCGGCGTTCCTCCTGCTCCTCCTCGCCGCCCTGGTGCTGCTCTACGCGCTCGTGCTGTGCCTCATGTGCCTCGCGGTCCTGCTCGTCGGCGCCGACGAGCTCTCCACGGTCTCCTTCTCCGTCATCGAGCTGTCGCGCTTCCCGGTGCAGGCCTACCGCCAGCCGCTGCAGACGCTGCTCGTCGTCGTCCCTGTCGCCCTGCTCACCACGGTTCCCGCCCAGGCGCTGCTCGGCCGGCTCGACCCCATCTGGCTCATCGCCTCCCCGCTGGCCGCCACCCTGGCCCTCGTCGCCGCCAGCGTCGGCTGGCACCGCGTGCTCCGCCGCTACACCGGCGCCAGCGCCTGAGGCCACTCAGCTCGGTGACCCTGTCCGCACGCGGACCTCGAGGCCTGGCTCCGCGTCGACGTCGACGACTCGGCCGGCTCCGTCGACCGTGAGGGCCAGCGACCGACCTCCCACCCGGATGCCCTCCACGTGGACGGCTCCGAACGGGCCCTCGGGCAGTGGTGCCACCTCCACGACGCCGCGCGGTGCGTCCGCACGAAGGCCGAGGACGGTGGAGACGAGCAGGCCCGCGGAGGCCGCGGCCCACGCCTGGGGCCGGCAGCTCGCCGGGTAGGGAGCGGGGTTGCCGTGCACGGGTTCGCCGGCGTAGAGCTCCGGCCACCGGTAGCCGCTCGCCGCGGCGACGTCGACGAGCGCCGCGGCCAGTCGGGACGCCTCCGCGGTGTGGCCCGTGCGGGCCAGCCCGAAGGCGCAGATCGCCGTGTCGTGGGTCCAGATCGACCCCGTGTGGTACCCCAGCGGGTTGTATGCCGGGTTGCTGCTCGACAGGGTGCGCAGGCCGAGCGGGGACAGCATCTCGGGTGCGCCGAGGGCGGCCACCACCTCGGCGGTCTCCGAGCGGTCCAGCAGCCCGCTTCCGATGACGTGGCCCATGTTGCTGCCGATGCCGTCGACGAGTCCCCCCGTCCCGTCCACGGCCATGGCGAGGTAGCGGCCGCCGTCCTCCCCGGTGACCCAGAACTGCTGTCGGACGCGCTGGACGAGCTCGAAGGCCCAGTCCCGCCACGGCGTGCCGTCCTCGTCCAACACCCCTTCGAACAGGTCTGCGGCTCCGAGGGCGGCCTCGACGGCATAGGCCTGCGTCTCGACGAGCGCGATCGGTCCCGCGGCGATCGTGCCCTGTGCGGTGCGCATGGCGTCACCGGAGTCCTTCCACCCCTGGTTGCTGAGTCCGTTGCCGCTCGGGTCGTGGTAGCGCACCAGCCCGCCCCCTTCCGCGGCGGACCTGCGCAGCCACCCCATCGCGCCCTCCAGTGCCGGGCGCAGGGCGAGGACGTCCGAGGGCGGCAGGCCCCATCGCCAGGCGTCATGGAGCAGGCAGACCCACAGGGGGGTCGCGTCGACCGTGCCGTAGTAGGTCGGTGGCAGCTCGAAGACGCCCGGGTCGACGAACGTCGTGCGGCGGAGCTCGTGGAGGATCTTCCCGGGTTGCTCGGCCGCGTCGGGGTCGTCCCGCTGGCCCTGCCGGCGAGCCAGGGCACGCAGCGTGCCGCGCGCGAGGTCGGTGCCGAACGGCAGCGTCATCCGTGCCGCCCAGATCGAGTCACGGCCGAACAGCGTGAGGTACCACGGTGAGCCAGCGGCCGCGAAGACGTCGCGGGGATCCTCGGGGTCGGCGAGCAGGAGGTGCTCGAGATCGGTGAGCGAGTGGCGGACGGTGGTCCCGAGCCGTGCGTCCCGTGAGGTGAGCCGCACCCGGGACCAGCCGACCCGGCCGGCACCGGGGGTGGGGTTGAACGGGGTGTCCGCGATCCGCGTGGCGCGGACGTCGAGCCTCAGGGTGGTGGTGGCCCCGTGGGGGAGGGACACCTCCCAGGCGGCGACGAGACTGGTCCCGTCCACGGTGATCACGGCGTGCGGCGCGTCGAGCTCGGTCAGGTGTCGATCGTCGGCCCAGCCGCAGTGGTGGTCGTCGACGCGCACCGGGAGCGCTCGCCTGTCGGCCGTGCCGACCTTGACCTCGTGGAGCTCCGCGCCGTCGCCCTGGGCGGTCATCGTGACCGTGCACCGCACCGTCGAGCCCGCCCGGGACGTGATGGAGATCCTCTCCTCGAGGCCCACGTCGGTGAGCAGACGGTGGCGTCGCACCTCGACCGTGGGGTCGGGCCCCGGGTCCCCCACGTTCCGGGCGACGAGCAGGCACTCGGTGGTGGAGCCCTCGCTCGCCGCGACGACGCCCACGGGGCGCACGCCGTCCACCTCGAGGACGAGCCGGCTGAGGATCCGCCGGTCGTCGACGTAGAGTCCCGTCGCCGCCCCGTCGATCCCGTCGACGTCGATGTCTCCGGTGGCGTGGCTGAGGGACGTGACGTGTCCGTGGACGGCGGTCTCCAGGTGGTGGAGCCACGGCTGCCTCGACCGTCCGCCGGCCGGGGGACCGTCCATCGCCGGCGGCAGGGCTTCCCCCGGCCCGCTCATGCCGAGGACCTCATCGGCGCGTGCATCCCGGCACGTTCTGGGTATTGACAACGTGTGTGATGTGGCCCACATTGGGCACTGTACCGATTTGATCGTTCAAATCAAGGCCAGTGGCGACTTGAACGATCAAAGGTTCCGACGGACCGGAAGGGCGCCATGCCGAGGTCGAGCGATCGCGTGACGATCCACGACGTCGCGCAGCGCGCCGCTGTCTCCCGGCAGACGGTCAGCAACGTGCTGACGCATCCCACCCGGGTGCGTCCGGAGACACTCGAGCGGGTCCAGGCGGCGATCGCGGAGCTCGGCTACCAGCCGTCGTCCTCCGCTCAGTCGCTCCGCTCCCAGCGGGCCGGCGCGGTCGGCGTCGAGATCAACACGCTCGGCCCTCGGTCGCACAACGAGACGATGGCCCCCTTCCTCGGCTCGCTGGCGATGCGCGCCGCCGAGCACGGCTCGCACATGGTGCCCTTCGGCTCGCCGGGGGACCGCCCGATGGTGGACGGCTACCAGGCGATGTGGGCGCGTCGGCTCGTCGACGCCTTCATCATCGCCGACACCCACCACGGTGACCCCAGGCCCGCCTGGCTCGAGGAGAACGGCATCCCCTTCGCCTCCTTCGGCCGGGTCTGGGACGATCCGACGTTCACCGGGTGGGTCGACGTGGACGGGGCCGCCGGCACCGGCGCCGCGGTGGCGCACTGCGCTGACCTGGGGTACCGAGCCGTCGGCTACCTCGGCTGGCCGTCCGGCTCCGTGGTCGGAGACGACCGTCGGGCGGGCTGGGCCGCGGGGTGCGCCCGGACCGGCGTCGCCCCCGGTCCGGAGGAGTCGTGCGACCAGGACCTCGACGACGCACGCGCCGCCGCCCGACGACTGCTGGCGGACCTCGGGCCCTCTGACGCCGTCGTGTGCGCCTCGGACATCCTCGCGCTCGGGCTCCATCACGAGCTGCTGGCCGCCGGCCGCGAACCCGGGTCCGAGGTGGGCGTGGTGGGGTTCGACGGCTCGGACACCGCCCTCATGCACCACCTCACGACCGTGGAGCAGCCGTTGGACCAGATCGCCGACCGCATCCTCGATCTCCTCGACGACGCCCTCGCCGGGCGTCCCCGGCCCCCCGCCGGCTCCCTGCTCCAGCCCGTCCTCCTCCGGGGGGACAGCACGTCCGCTCGATCCCGCTCGCGCTGACCGGCGCGCGCTAGCCCACCCCCGTGCATGACCGACAAAGGAGTCCATCTCATGACACGCAACAGTCGCATCGCCACCCTCTCCCTCGTGCTGAGCGGCGCCCTGCTCGCCTCCGCCTGCGGTGGAGGGGGGTTCGAGGAGGAGGGAGCCACGAGCGCTCCGGCGTCCGCCAGCGGCCCGGTCGAGCTCAAGATGCTCATCGCCTCCTCGGGTGACGCCGAGACCAACGCGGTGAAGGAGGCGACCGAGGCGTGGGCGAAGAGCTCCGGCAACACGGTCACCGTCACGGTGGCCAGCGACATGCCCCAGCAGCTTGCCCAAGGCTTCGCCAGCGGCAACCCGGCCGACATCGTCTACATGGACGCCGCACTGTTCGGCAACTACGCCAAGCAGGGGAGCTTGTACGCCTACGCCGACCAGATCGAGGACAACGACGACTTCTACGAGTCCCTGCGCGAGGCCTTCACGTACGACGGGAAGCAGTACTGCGTGCCCAAGGACTTCTCCACCCTCGCCCTCCAGATCAACACCGACTCGTGGACCAAGGCCGGACTGTCCGACGCCGATGTGCCCACGACGTGGGAGGAGCTCGAGGCGGTGTCCAAGAAGCTGACGACCGGCGGCCAGGCGGGTCTCGGCATCGGTGTCGGCATCGACCGACTCGGCGCCTTCATCGTGCAGAACGGCGGCTGGTGGCTCAAGGACGACGCGTCCGCTGGTGCGGCGAACACCCCCGAGGTCACCGAGGCCCTCGACTACGTCCAGCGGAACGTCAAGGCCGGCAACTTCCAGATGTCCAACCAGCTCGACTCCGGCTGGGGCGGCGAGGCGTTCGGCACGAAGAAGTCGGCCATGACGATCGAGGGCAACTGGATCAAGGGGGCCGTGACCAACGACTACCCCGACCTGAAGTACAAGACGGTCGAGCTGCCGGAAGGCCCTGAGGGCAAGGGCACCCTCCAGTTCACCCAGTGCTGGGGCGTCTCGGCCGACTCCAAGGCGCAGGCCCAGGCCGTCGAGCTCGTCAAGGCGCTCACCACGGTCGAGCAGCAGATGAAGTTCGCCGAGGCGTTCGGCGTCATGCCCAGCCGCCAGTCCGCGGCCGACCAGTACACCGAGAAGTTCCCGGAGGACGCTCCCTTCGTCGCCGGTGGCGAGTACGGCCACGGCCCGATCAACGCGCCGGGGATGGAGCAGGTCGTCGCCGACCTCAACAGCAAGCTCGAGGACTTCGGCGGGGCGAACCTCCCGCAGGTGCTCGAGGGCTTCGACACCAACGCGAACGCGGCGCTCGGCCAGTGAGCACGCTCACCACCACCGCGGGGCCTGGCACCGGCCGGGCCCCGCGGCGCCGTCGCGGAGTCGGCCAACGTCAGACGGTCGCCGGGTGGCTCTTCATCACGCCGGCGCTCCTCGGGCTGGGGATCTTCCTCATCATCCCGATCGTCATGGCCCTGTGGGTCTCGTTCACCGACTGGAACGGTCGCGGCAGCCCCTTCTCGTCGCAGGTGAGCCTCGTCGGCGCGGAGAACTACGCGGCCCTGCTGACCGAGCCGGGCCTGTCTCGGCAGGACTTCATGATCTCGCTGCGCAACACCTTCTACTACGTGATCGGCGTGGTCCCGCTGCAGACGGTCGTCGCCCTGCTGCTCGCGGTCATCGTCAACCAGAAGTTCCTGAGGGGTCGCACCTTCTTCCGGACCGCGTTCTACTTCCCCTCGGTCGTCTCGTCGGTGGCCATCTCGCTCGTGTTCCTCTTCCTCTTCACGAGCACCGGGGCCATCAACCAGTTCCTGGCGGTCTTCGGCATCGACGGCCCGGTCTGGTTCTCCGACCCACGCGGCCTCATCCACCTCATCGGTGACTGGCTGGGGTTGTGGAGCGTGAGCGCTCCCCCGGCCGCCCTCGCCGAGACCCAGGTGCTGAGCCTGTCGGTGTGGGAGTGGTTCTCCGGTCCCTCGGTGGCGCTCACCGCGATCATGGCGCAGGTCATCTGGACCACCGCTGGCACCTTCATGCTCATGTTCCTCGCCGGCCTCCAGGACCTCCCCACCGAGGTCGAGGAGGCGGCCATGGTCGACGGCGCCAACCGCTGGCAGCGGTTCCGCAACGTGACCGTCCCGCACCTGCGGCCGACGATCCTCCTCGTCATCACCCTCGGGGTCATCGGCACCTGGCAGGTGTTCGACCAGATGTACGTGATGACCCAGGGCGGTCCGGCCAAGACGACGCTGACGCCCGCCTTCCTGTCCTACACGGCGGCATTCCGCCAGAACCAGTGGGGCCAGGGTGCGGCGATGGCGTTCCTGCTCTTCCTGATCATCTTCGTGCTCACCTCGCTCCAGCGGTACGTGCTGCGCGACAAGGACGAGGCAGCGACCCGCAGGGCGCAGCGACGCCAGCAGCGCGCCGCCAGGAGGAAGGGGGTGACGGCATGACGCAGACACCCGCCGGCGACTCGATCGCCCCGGCCGCTCGGACCCTTGCGACCGAGGACGTCGCCGTGACGGAGGCGACGAAGCCCACGGTCGTCGACGACGGCAACCTCGTCAACCGCAGCGGGCGGGGCAAGAAGATCCTGATCTACGCGCTCCTGGTGATCTTCGCCATCATCTACATCTACCCGTTCATCGTCCAGGTCTCGACGTCCTTCAAGACCAACGGGGATGCCGTGGCGAACCCACTCGCCCTCATCCCCGACCCGATCACGACGGCGGCGTTCGAACGTCTGGCACAGACCGACTATCCCCGGTGGTTCGCGAACTCGGTGCTCGTCACAGTGCTCGTCACCGTGGGTCGGGTCTTCCTGGTGTCCCTCGCCGGCTACTCGCTCGCGCGGCTCAACTTCAAGGGCCGCAACGCCGTCTTCACCGGAGTGCTCGCGGTGCTCGCAGTGCCGGGCGTCGTGCTCCTCATCCCGAGGTTCCTCGTGCTCAACTACCTCGGCATCTACAACACCTATCCCGCGTTGTTCGTGCCGCTGATCATCGACGCGGCAGGCGTGTTCATCATGAAGCAGTTCTTCGAGTCCATCCCGATGTCCGTCGAGGAGGCGGCTCGGATCGACGGTGCCGGCACGTTCCGCACCTTCTGGTCGATCGTCCTCCCGATGGCCAGGCCGGCGCTCATCACGATCACGATCCTGTCGTTCCAGGGGTCGTGGAACGAGCTGCCGCACTTCATCGTGGCCGCGGACGACCCCGACCTCTTCACCCTCACCCGTGGCGTCGGCCAGCTGACGTCGGGTGGGCTCGGGTCGGGCAACCAGTTCCCCATCTCCATGGCAGCGGCGCTGCTCATGACGATCCCCACCGCGCTGGTGTTCATCGTGTTCCAGCGCTACTTCACCCAGGGCGCCAACGCCGGCGCCGAGAAGGGGTGACGACGGCGCCCCTTGGGACGTGAGGGACCATGGGGCGTGCACAGGGCACCACCCGGCGAAGACCGTTTCGCCGGGTGGTGTCGCATTCGGGGGTGGCTGTTCGTGAACCGGGTGAGGGCACGGCATACGGTCGAGTCCGCACCACACGAACCGAGGAGAGACCCATGACCCAGTACCTGCTGTCCGTCTGGCACACCGAGGGCGACGCGATGCCGCCGGAGGACGAGATCCAGGACATGTACACGTCCGTCGAGGAGTTCAACGAGGAACTGCGGCAGAGCGGCTCCTGGGTGTTCGCCGGTGGTCTGCACCCGCCGACCACCGCGACCGTGGTCGACGGCACGGGCTCCGAGGTCGTCACGACCGACGGCCCGTTCAGCGAGTCGAAGGAACAGATCGGCGGCTTCTGGGTCGTCGAGGCCGCCGACCTCGACGCGGCCCTCGACATCGCCGCACGTGGGTCCCGCGCCTGCCACGGCCGGGTCGAGGTGCGCCCCTTCCAGGACGAGTGAACACCCCGGCCCATGGTGAGGTGGAGGCGGTCTACCGTGCCGCGTTCGGCACGGTGGTCGCCTCCCTCACCGCCCGGTTCCGCGACCTCGACCTCGCCGAGGAGATGGCCCAGGAGGCTTTCGTCGAGGCGGTCCGCCGCTGGCCCACCGAAGGGGTGCCGCCGAACCCGGCGGGCTGGCTCACCGTCACCGCCCGCAACCGTGCCCTGGACCGGCTGCGCCGCGAGTCCACCCGGCAGGCCCGGCACGAGGAGGCCATGATGCTCACCGCCCCGGAGGACCCCAGGGCGCCCGTGACGTCGGTGACCGACGAGCGGCTCCGGCTCCTCTTCACGTGCTGCCACCCGGCGCTGGCTCCCGAGGCCCAGGTGGCTCTCACCCTCCGGCTGCTCGGCGGGCTCACGGTGCCGGAGGTGGCGGCCGCCTTCCTCGTGCCCGAGCGCACCATGGCGCAGCGGCTCACCCGGGCCAAGCGCAAGATCACGGCCGCCAACATCCCCTACCGGGTCCCCCGCGACGCCGAGCTCCCGGGTCGGCTTCGCGGCGTCCTCGCCGTCCTCTACCTGGTCTTCACCGAGGGGCACCTCCCCGGCTCGGGAGAGGCGGGACTCCGTGAGGACCTCTGCCTCGAGGCGATCCGGCTGGCCCGGGTGCTGCGCGAGCTCATGCCGGACGAGCCGGAGGTCGCAGGACTGCTCGCGCTCATGCTGCTCACCGACGCCCGTCGGGCTGCCCGGGTGGATGCTGGTGGCGCCGTCGTCACGCTGGACGCTCAGGACCGTTCGCTCTGGGACCGAGCGATGATCACCGAGGGGCACGAGCTCGTGAGGGCGTGCCTCCGCCGGAACCGTCCGGGCCACTACCAGCTGCTCGCGGCCGTGAACGCCGTCCACACCGATGCGCCGACGGCCGCCGACACGGACTGGGCTCAGGTGCTCGCGCTCTACGACCAGCTGTATGCCGTGACGCCCACTGCCGTCGTCGCCCTCAACCGGGCGGTGGCGCTGGCGGAGGTGCAGGGTCCGGCGGCGGCCCTTCCGGTCGTCGACCGCCTCTCACTCGACGGCTACCACCCGTTCCACGCCACCCGCGCCGACCTGCTCCGTCGGCTCGGTCGCGGGGAGGAGGCGGTCGCGGCCTACGACCGCGCCCTCGAGCTCGCGACGAACCCCGCGGAGCGGGCCTTCTTCATTCGACGCCGCGCCACCGTCGCCGGCGAGGTCCGCTAGGGCGAGGAGCCCGACCGCAGCGGCGAGCGCCTGCTCCCGGTCGCCGGGATCCCGACCCGGTTCCAGCGCCCAGTCGGTGAGCGAGCCGGTCCACGACCACTTCGTACTCGTCCCACTCCTCGAGGGTGCTCACGTGCCCGTGGACCGGCTCGTAGCCGTGCTTCCGGACGAGGCTGCTGAGTCCCTCCGGGTCGTGGAAGTCCTCGGCCGTGGCGTCGAGCGCGCGGAGCGCCGGGGCGGTCGGCGGCGTGTCCCAGATGCCGTCGCCGAGGAGGACCCGGCCACCCGGCGCGAGGTGACGGCGCACGGCATCCAGCGTGCGGCCCGGACCGCCGAAGACGTGCGCGACACCGACCGCGATCACGGCCTCGAACGTTCCGTCCTGCCACGTCGTGGCGTCGGCCGCGACCAGCGTGGCCCGCCCACCGGGCGCGGCGCTGAGCTCCGCCGCGTCCCCCGAGGGGTGGAGGTCGACGCCGACCGAGGCGTCCGAGACGGGCGCCATCACCGGGTGGTGTCGGTGGGCGACGTGGCTGATCTCATGGCGCTGCACGGCGCCCACCGTCGGCCCGAGGGACTTCCGGCGCAAGTGCGGGGACCGCTCGCGTTACCGTGGGGCGCGTCGGCGGGTGGCCCCGCTCGACGCCCTTGACCCCCGCGAGAGGAGCGCACCCATGGCCGGCGGACTGGTCGCCCTGCTCGACGACGTCGTGGCAATGGCGAAGCTGGCGGCTGCGTCGGTCGACGACGTGACCGCCGCCGCCGGTCGAGCGAGCGCCAAGGCGGCGGGCGTGGTGGTCGACGACACCGCCGTGACCCCGCGCTACGTCCAGGGCTTCACGCCCGACCGTGAGCTGCCGATCATCCAGAAGATCGCCCTGGGGTCGCTGCGCAACAAGCTGCTCGTCATCCTCCCGGCGGCGCTGCTGCTCAGCCAGTTCCTGCCCTGGCTGCTGACGCCGATCCTCATGCTCGGCGGGACGTACCTCGCCTACGAGGGCGTCGAGAAGATCTGGGAGAAGGTCGCTGGCCACGAGGAGCACGAGGTGCCCGCGGCGGCGGTCGACGCCGACCACGAGAAGACCATGGTCCGCGGCGCCATCCGCACCGACTTCATCCTCTCCGCCGAGATCATGGTCATCTCGCTCAACGAGGTCGCCGACGAGCCGTTCGTCTCCAGGGCGCTCATCCTCGTCCTCGTCGCGATCGGCATCACGGTGCTCGTCTACGGGGTCGTCGGCCTCATCGTCAAGATGGACGACATCGGCCTGCATCTCGCCGGACGCCAGTCCGGAGCGGCCCGCACGGTGGGGCGGGGCCTCGTCGCGGGGATGCCCAAGCTGCTCGCCGCCCTGTCGATGATCGGCATCGTCGCGATGCTCTGGGTGGGTGGCCACATCCTCCTCGTCGGCGTCGACGAGCTGGGGTGGCACGCCTTGTACGACGCCGTCCACCACGCGGAGGAGGCGGTCGGCGGAGGCGTCCTCGGGTGGCTCGTCAACACCCTGGCCTCGGCGGTCATCGGCCTCGTCGTGGGCGCCGTCGTCGTCGCCGTCGTCACCGTGGTCAAGAGGCGCCGGGCGCCCACCGGGGAGCACAGCGAGCCCGCCGCCCACTGAGAGGCCCGCCTCTCGATCAGGCAACACGCAGACGTCTCGTACCTCGACGTCTGCGTGTTGCCTCATCTCGACGGGTCGTCAGCCGGTGGGAGCGGCGGCTCAGCCGGTGGGAGCGGCGGCTCAGCCGAGCTGCGCCCTCCGGCGCATCCGACGTCCGGCGATGAGGGCGCCGACGAGGATGACGGCCGCGACCGCACCGGCGAGGACGAAGGTGCGCGCGTCCTGCCCCGCCGAGGCGCCCAGGGCGGCATAGCCGACGCTTCCGGGAAGGACGCCCACCGCGGTGCCGACGACGTAGTCGCGCCAGCTCACCGCGCTGACCCCCGAGCCGTAGTTGACGATCGTGAACGGGATCGGCGTGAGCCGAGCGACGAGCACGGCGACGAGACCCTGGTGCCGCATGATGTCCTCCACCCTGCCGATCCGCGGACCGGTGAGCGAGGCGACCGCCTCGCGGCCGAGCCGGCGGGCGATGGCGAAGGTGACGACGGCCGCCACCATGGAGCCGACCCACGACAGGACGACGCCTCCGGCGAGGCCGAACAGCGCACCGGCGATCCCGGCGAGCAGGTTCTTGGACACGGGCACGAGCGTCAGGACGACGTGCAGCGCCACGTAGACGAGGGGTCCCCACGCCCCGGTCGACGCCACGGCGTCCTGCACCGCGTCCACGTCTCCACCGAGCAGCAGCCACACGAGACCACCGCCGAGGAGGACCGCGACGACCAGCGCGAGGAGGCGCAGGCGTGCACCACCGGTCGCATTCACCTCCACAGGGTAAGTGTGGGGATGTATCACCCGCCGCCGCGGACGCTCCTGCCGGTATGCCGTGCATCCGGGTCGACACCTCGCAGCTCACCTACCCATGGTTCTGGCTGCCGGGCCAGCTGCCGCACTTCGTCGACGGCTCGGTGCCCGGTGGGGTGCGCGTGGTCCTCGACCCGGGCGAGTACGCCTTCCAGCAGACCCGCGACCGGGCGTCCGACGTCCGCTTCACCGTGACGGCCGCAGGGAGAGTGGACTTCGACGAGGCCGACGACCACCTCCTGCGCGGTCGCGGCACCTCGACGCTCCACGTCCTCGGTGTCCGGGTGACCCTCGACGCCACGAGTACCCCGAGGACCCTGCTCCCGATGTGGGGCGGCTGTCGGGAGCCGCTGCACGCGCGGGCGCGGACGGTGCGGATGCCGCCCGGCACGGACTACGTCCTGCGGCTGGGTCCGGCACCGAGCGAGGTCGTCGAGTTCAGCGTCCGTGGGGACGGCGCGGTCGACTACGGACCCGAGTACGAGCGGTCCCTCTCGGGCCGCGGGACCCCGTGCCTGCGCGTCGACGGGCGCCACCAGCGCTGACGGCGTCGTCAGGCGGGAGGGCTGTCGCAAGGCGTCACCAGCCTCTCGCCCTCTTCTCTTGCGAACGCCGGCGCGCCGGTGTAGACACCGCGCCATGGCGGGTCGCACGGAGCTCCTGCACGGGCAGTGGGAAGCGTCCTGTGCCCGACTCGAGAGGACCCTGACGGGACTGACCGACGATGAGTTCTTCTGGGAGCCCTGCGCTGGCTGCTGGACCGTCCATCGGAGGACGGAGACCCGAGCGGCGAGCGCCGACGGATGCGGCGAGTGGGTCATCGACTACGTCGTTCCCGAGCCGGACCCTGCCCCGGTGACCACGATCGCCTGGAGGACGGTGCATGTCGCGGCGTGCAACTACCTCTACTGGGACTACGCCTTCGGGCCGGCCACCGCGAGCTTCGATCTCGAGATGCCGGGGACTGCCTCGGATGCCGTGGACTGGCTCACGGCCAGCCAGCCACCCCTGACGGACGCGCTCGCGACCGTCACTGACCGCGGGCTGGATGACCTCCGGCCCACCAACTGGGGTGAGCTCATCCCCACCTGGCGCGTCTTCGCGACGTTGATCGACGAGCAGGTGCACCACGGAGCCGAGATCAGCCTTCTTCGCGACCTGTACCGACATCGCGACACCCTGTACGCCGACCGGTCGTAGGCCGTTACCCGCGCGGAGCGAGCCGCGTCGGTCCACAGGACTAGGGATGCCGGCCCGGTGGCGTGTCGGCCGGCCGCGGCATCCGCACCGTTCCCAGCCGTCGAGAGCGCAGGGCGACGAGCACGGCACCGATGACGATGGCCGTGATGACCGCGAACCCGAGTGCCGGTTCCAGCGGGATCGCGATGCCGACGGCCCCGCCGAGCACCCAGAACCCCTGGAGGATGGTCTCGGACCACGAGAAGACCCGGGCCCGGACGTCGTCGGCGATGTCACGCTGGATGAGGGCGTCGAGCGAGAGCTTCGCGAGCTGGGAGAACAGCCCGGTGACGAGGCCGATGAGGAGCAGGGTCCACAGCGAGTACAGCAGCGCCGTCGTCAGGGCCGCCGCGACCGCGACGGCCGCCATGGTGGTCGCGATCACCTCGGGGTCCGGGAGGCGGCGGCGGTTCCCGATGAGCGACCCGACGGCGTTGCCCACACCGGCGGCGCCGATGACGAGGGCGAGCACGGTCGTGCCGGACCACCCCGGAAGTGGGTGCTCGCGCATGAGGAAGCCCAGGAACAGGGTGAGGAAGCCGGACAGGAGACGGGCCCCGGTGGTGAGCCACAGGACGTACCGGACCGAGCGCGGCAGGGCGCGCATCCGACGCACCCCGCGCTGCGGCGTCGGCAGCGGCTCCTCGGCCACCGGCGTGCCGTCGACGTCGCGCTCGCCGAGCGTCGAGTCGACGCGGGCGGGCAGCCTGATCGCGAGGACGGTGGCCGCCACGTAGACGACGAACGCCAGGCGCAGCGACCAGTCGGGACCGATCCGAGAGAGCGCGCCGGCCAACCCGCCACCGAGGGCCATCCCGATGAGGCCGGCGATCGTGAGCCGGGAGTTCGCGGTGACCAGGCCGATGCCCGCCGGGAGGAGTCGGGGGACCGCGGCCGCTCGCGCCACGGCATACGAGCGGCTGGCCACCAGGCACCCCAGCGCCGCCGGGAAGAGCCACGCGCTGTCCTCGACCACGGCGGTCGAAAGCACCCAGGCGAGGAAGGCCCGGGTCGCCAGCGTGGTGCCGAGGGCCCACCGGCGGCCGTGGCGGAACCGGTCGAGGAGGGGCCCGATGAGCGGCGCCAGGAGGACGAACGGCGCCATCGTCAGCAGGAGGAACAACGCGACCCGCCCGCGGGCCTCGTCGGTCGGCAGCGCGAAGACGGTTCCCGCCAGCGACACGGTGAGCGCGGCATCCCCCGCGACGTTGACGGCGTGGAGCTCGGTCAGGCGCGCGAGCCCGGTGTCACGGGCGCCGTCGGCGTCCACGAACCGTCGGAACCTGCTGCCGACGTAGCGCCCGCCCCTGCCCACGGCCCGGATGCCGGCCCGACTGCCCCGGCCCACGGTGCGGCCCGCCCCGGTGACCCGAGCGCGGGGACCCGTCGCCGGCGACGGTTCGGGAGCCGGCGTGCGCGGAGACGGGTCGGGGGACGTCATGGCACCACGATCCTGCCCGAGGGCCCGCACTGCCTGACCATCCGCCGCGACGGCATACCGGAATGGTGCTCCCGTGCCGTGCGTTGTGGAGCCCATGAGCACTCCCGGGACGAGCATGGCGGAGCGCTACGAGCGTGCCCGCGGTCTCTTCGAGCACGGCGAGTACCAGGCGGCCGCAGAGGCACTGCGGGCGCTCGTCGACGAGAGCGCCCTGGAGCCTCCGCTGCACGGCACGACGGAGCTGAGGCTGCTGCTGGCCCGCTCCTACTTCCACTCCGCCCAGCTCCAGCGGGCGGAGCGGGTCACCCGCGCCATCCTCGCCGACCACCCCGACGAGGCCTACGCGAACCTCGTGCTCGGCCGCACGCTCCAGCGGATGGGGCGCCACGCCGAGGCCAAGCCGCACCTGGCCATGGCCGAGCTCCTCGGGGGGTATGCCGGGTCGGGTCGCCTTCCGCGCGACGACGACGCCCGCGGATGACCGCCTACGGCCACGAGGTCGAGTTCGGACTGTCCCCCAGGGCGCAGCCGGTCTGGGAAGGTGCGGATCCAGTTTGGTCCTTCTCGCCTTGGGACTAGGCCCGCGTGTAGGTGACGTCGAAGTCGTGCATCCACTCGCCGTCTTCGACGAGGTAGCAGGAGCTTTCGATCGTCTTGCCGTCTATTGAGAGCGTGCCTTCGAACCGCTGATCAAAATCGGCAGGGCCGGTCGCGTGGCGCCACCACTTCCATACGCCGTCCTGGAAGCTCATGTGGAGCACGCGCGTGACCGCCCGGGAGTCGAAGTAGTGCCCGGTGTAGTCGCCCTCGACGTCTTCGTCGGCGGCCATGATGAGGACGACGCCCTCGGGGAACATCGGGTTCTCGGCGATCGAGCGCTGGAGGATCACCTTCTCGTCACGGAGCCACTCCAGCGTCATGTCCCCCTCGACCTTCTCCTCGACGTGCCGCGGCGCGTCGACGACCTGGCGCCAGCGACCGATCAGCGGCTCGAGGTCCTTGATGTCCGGCATGAGTCCGAGCCTACGGGCGCCCGGCGGGTGTCGGTGTTCCATGTCTGCGATCAGCGATCCGGCAGACGCGACCGGACACACATATCCCCCCGCGGAGCGGCGAGACTATTTCGGTGACTCCAAGCCGACCCTCCTTGCCCAGCACGGCTTCTACCGCTGACGGGATGTGAATCGAGGATGGCGGTCCACTCGGCGGCCCTGCTGCTCCATCGGCGGGGAGGTGATGAGCTCGAGGTCTTCCTCGGCCACATGGGTGGGCCGTTCTGGGCCCGCAAGGACGCCGGGGCGTGGTCGGTGCCCAAGGGGGAGTTCGACCCTTCCACTGAGGACGCCGCGGTTGCCGCCCGCCGCGAGTTCGCCGAGGAGATCGGAGTGCTGTGGGAGGGCGCGGTGGCGCACCTCGGCGACTTCCGGCAACGCAGCGGCAAGGTGCTCGTCGTGCACGAGGCACGCGCGGAGACGCCGGTCGAGTTCGTGGCCTCGAACGAGTTCACCATCGAGTGGCCGCCCGGCAGCGGGACCCTGCGCTCCTACCCGGAGATCGACCGCGCTCGGTGGTTCGGCGTCTCCGAGGCCCGGGACAAGGTGGTCAAGGGCCAGGTGGCCGTCCTCGAGGCGCTGACGGCCCGGCTCGGGGGCTGACCGGCCGACGGGGCCACGCTCCTCAGCCGGTGTGGGCCGCCTCGAGCGCGAGCAGGTGCTCCTTGGCGGCCGGCCCACCCGCGTACCCCCCGACCCCGCCGGACGCGGGAAGCACCCGGTGGCACGGCAGCACGATGCACAGCGGGTTGCCCCCGAGGGCGGTGCCGACCGCCCGGGCCGCACCCGGCCGGTCCACGGCGCCGGCGAGTGCGGCATACGTCGTCCGCTCGCCGTATCCCACCCGGGCAGCGAGGCCGGTGAGCACCGTCCGCTGGAAGGGGGAGGCCAGCGAGAGGTCGGTGGGGACGTCGACCGACCGGGCCGAGCCCGAGAGGTATGCCGCGAGCGCCCGGCGCGCGGAGTCGGTCGAGGCGGGGTGGCGCAGCACCCGCGGGCTGACCGCCACCGCGAGACGCTCGAGCCAGCGGTCCTCGGCCGCCGTGTCGCCCACGTAGGTGCAGGTCACGAGGGCGCCGTCCGCCCGGACGGCGAGAAGGAGCCGGCCGACCTCGGTGTCCTCGACGGCATACGAGACGTCTGTCGGCGGCAGCGTGGGCGGGCCGGCCAGCGGGGGGTCGAAGGCGGTGAAGGGGTTCGTCATGGCAGGTCCTGGAGGTCGAGGCGGAGGGTGGCGATCGCGTCGCTGACGAGCCGACGGCTCATGCCCGGCGAGGTGCCGAGCGCGGCCGCGACGGCCCGGTGGTCGAGGTCGCCGACGAAGCGCAGCACGAGGGCATCGCGCTGACGCACGGGCAGCGCCCCGACGCGAGCCCACAGGTCGCCGTCCGGCAGCTCGGGCGGGCCGAGCACAGGGGCCTCGGCCAGTGTCGAGACGTCGTCGTGCGGAGTCGTGCGCCGGGCCGAGCGGTGGTGGTCCATCGCGCAGCGGTGGGTGATCGTGAGGAGCCACGACCGGAGGTTCCGGGCGTGGGTGAGCCGCGGGTAGGCGGCGAGCGCCTGGGTCCACGCCTGCTGGGCGACGTCCTCACCGTGACCGGGCGCCAGCGCGTGGGCGAGGCGGGCGACGTCGCGCCAGTGGTCGTCGACGAGGTGCTGGAAGGGCGGGAGGCTCACGATGGTGCAACGGTATGCCGCTCGCGCGTGTGAGCAGGCGGCGTGTCAGGTGACCCTCCCGGCACAAGTCCGGGCGGTGGGGGGAAGGATGAGGGCGTGAACGTCGAGCCGGCTCCGCGCGAGGAGCGGCGCCGACACCCGCTCGTCATCGCCCACCGGGGAGCCAGCGACGAGGAGCCGGAGCACACCCTCGCCGCCTACCGGCGCGCCTTCGACCACGGTGCCGACGGCGTCGAGTGCGACGTGCGGCTCACCGCCGACCATCACCTCGTCTGCGTGCACGACCGCCGGGTCGACCGTACGTCGACGGGGGCAGGAGCCGTCTCGACCCTCGAGCTGGCGCGGCTGGAGGAGCTCGACTGGGCGTCCTGGAAGACGACGATGCGCAGCAAGCTGGACGCCGAGCGACCCGAGAAGGACCCGGAGCGCGGCCGTCTGCTGACCCTCCGGCGGCTCCTCGACACGCTCGTGGACACCCGGCAGGAGGTGGTCACCCTCATCGAGACCAAGCACCCGACCCGGCACGGGGGTGACGTGGAGCGCGCGCTCGTGCAGGTGCTGCGACTGTTGGACCTCACCGACGGGGACCAGCCCCACCGGCCGCACGTGCGGATGATGTCGTTCTCGCAGCGCGCCCTCGCGCGGATGCAGCGCCTCGCCCCCGACCTGCCGCTCGTCTACCTCGTGGAGCCGGGAGTGCCCTCGCTCGCCCTCAAGGGCTCGCTGCCCCACGAGGTGACGAGCGTCGGCCTGAACGTGCGCCTGCTGCGCAAGCCCAAGGTCGTCCGGGCGTTCCAGCGCCGCGGTCACGAGGTGTACGTCTGGACGGTCGACAAGGAGGAGGACATCGACCGCTGCCTCGACCTCGGGGTCGACGTCATCATCACCAACCGACCCGGCCGAGTTGTCTCGCGGATCGCTGGCTCCGGCTAAGGTGTGTCGCCGTGACCCCGCACCTGTCCCACACCGACCACGAGGCGGACGACCCCGGCGCCATCGGACGCACGGGTGAGAGCGGCCTCGTCGTCACCGAGTCCCCCGGCCCGGGCGTCGACAGCATCGTCTGCACCCTGCGCGCACCGCACGAACCGGCCTCCGTCGGCAAGGTCCGGCGCGAGGTGGTCAACGACCTGCAGAACCGCGACCTGCCGGAGTCGCTCATCGACGAGGCCGAGATCGTCGCGTCCGAGCTGCTGACCAACGCCGTCCGTCACGCCCGCCCGCTCTCGGACGGCACGATCCGCGTCCGGTGGAAGATCCGCGGGGACGTCGTCGAGGTCGAGGTGACCGACGGCGGCGGCGAGAGCCTCCCCCGCCCGGCCCCGAGGACCGTGTGGCTGTCGTCGGGTCGCGGGTTGCGGATCGTGCGGTCGATCGCGCACGAGTGGGGGGTCACCGAGGACCGCACCGGCAACGTCGTGTGGGCCACCATGGGCGGCCCCAGCCGCCGCCGCGCGACCTGAGCACGCGCCGGGGGCGCATCCCGGTCGCACTAGGGTGGCGCGCATGGGCAAGGCATCCCGACGTGCGCGTCGCTCCGACTCCGGCACCTCCGGTCGTGCCCGACCGGCTCCGGTCCCGTTCGAGCGGCGGCCCTTCGC
Organism: Ornithinibacter sp.; assembly: GCA_029266735.1. Classification (GTDB taxonomy): domain Bacteria; phylum Actinomycetota; class Actinomycetes; order Actinomycetales; family Dermatophilaceae; genus Fodinibacter. Next base: position 21,917 of record JAQSWG010000017.1, on the reverse strand, counting down.
CGGGCTCCCGGGGGAGACCGACTGGGTCGCGATGCGCGAGATCCTGCCGGCCGCGACGGCGCCGGTGACGGTTCGCCCTGAACACGTCCCCGAGGGCGCACCGGCCGAGGTGACCGTCGCGACCGTCCTGCCCATGGCCTGGCCCGGCCTGCACCGCGCCGACGGCGCGGTGCTCATCGGCACCCAGTCCGGGAGCGCGAGTGGTGACGCGTCCCGGGACCTCGCGGCCCAGCTCCTCGCGGCGCTCTCGGCGGAGGTCGGCCAGCCGGTGCTGACGACGCCACCGGTGACCCGCGAGAGTCCCCGCCTCCAGGACCTCCTCGTGGAGGACACGCCCTTCGACGTCACCGTGCACGAGGGTTTCGACTTCTGGGTCGAGGGCCAGGACCTCGAGGGCGATGCCGCCGCGTCGCTGGAGCGTGCCAACGAGACGGTGGTCCCGACCACCCGGATGGCGGCGCTGCCCTCGGCGTACTGGGTCCGCATCGGCGACCGCACCCACATCCGCCTCGTGCTCCCCGACGACGAGGACGCCGCCACCGACGCGCTGTCCCGGCTGCACGCGGCGGGAACCGACGGTCTCGGCGGCGACACCCGACTGCTCGGGGCCTTCCGGGCTTGCGGGCTGCTCGTGCCCGTGTGGGACCTCGACCCGTCCCTCGAGGCCGGCGACTACGAGGAAGAGCTCACCGCCTGGGGCGAGCGGTATGCCGCAGCCCTCGCCGTGGAGCAGCCGCTCGACGCCGACGAGCGCCGGGCGCGGTCGGGGCTCCTCAGCCGCCAGGTGACCCTCCGCTGAGCGCGGCGCGATGAGTGCCCTCGCCGGGAAGGTGGCAGCCGTGGTCCCGTGCAAGAACGAGGCCGACCGGATCGCCACCACCGTGGATGCCGTGCGCTCGCTGCCGCAGGTCGGTCGGGTCGTCGTCGTCGACGACGGCAGCACCGACGACACGTCGCGGGCGGCGGAGGCCGCGGGTGCCGTCGTCGTCCGGCACGAGAGGAACCGGGGCAAGGCAGCGGCGCTCGAGACGGGGGTCCGCCGGGTGCGCGAGCTCGAGGGCGACGAGGCGGCCGTGGACGCGGACGCCGCCTGGCCGGCCGCGCTCCTCTTCGTCGACGGTGACCTCGAGGAGACGGCGAGCAACCTGGGCGTCCTCGCCGCCGCGGTGCTCGACGGCGCCGCCGACATGACGATCGCCACCCTGCCGGCCCAGCTCACCGCCGGGGGAGGTCGTGGGCTCGTCGTCGGGCTGTCGCGCCGGGGCATCGAGTCACTCACCGGCTTCCGCGCCGTCCAGCCCCTGTCCGGGATGAGGTGCCTCAGCCCGGCCGCCTACGCCGCCGCCACGCCCCTCGCTCGCGGCTGGGGCGTGGAGACCGCGCTCACCGTCGACGTGCTGAGGGCGGGCCTCACCGTCCTCGAGGTCCCGTGCCGGCTCCAGCACCGGGTCAGCGGGTCGGACTGGCGAGGGCACCTGCACCGCGCCGGCCAGTACCGCGACGTCTGGCTGGCGCTCGTCCGGCGCGGCTGGCGGCCGTGGCATCGAGGCTGACCCGGGTCCACCCGCTCCTCGTGGGTGTCTCGGTCACCCTGCTCCTCCTCGTCGGCGCCTCCCGTCCCAACGCCGCCCAGCTGGACCTGTTCCCGCGCGGTTGGGCGCCGGCCGCCCTCGTCCCGGTGACGCTGGGACCCGGCGCGGTGACGGCAGTGCTCTGGACGGCATACCTCGTCGGCGCTGCCGCGGTGCTGGCGGGGCTGCGGACGCACGCTCCGGCCCTGCGCACGTGGGCGGTCCCCGTCCTGCTGGGGGGCCTGGCCCTGGTCACGGCACCGTTCGGCTCGGCGGACCACGTCAACTACCTCGCCTACGGCCGAATCCTCGTCGGTGGTGGTGACCCGTGGCTCGAGGCCCCGGTCGAGTGGGCCGGTGGGGCGGACCCGGTCACGAGCCGGGTCGAGGAGCCGTGGACGACCGAGCCCAGCGTCTACGGGCCCTTCGGGACGCTCCTCCACGGGCTCGCGGCCTTCGCGGGTGGCGACTCGCTGCGCCAGGGCGTCTGGGTGTGGCAGCTGCTCGTCGTCCTCGCCTGGCTGGTCGTGCGGGCGGCGCTGCGGCGGGTGCTGGCTGCCGACCTCCACGGTCGGGTCGACGTGCTGTGGACGCTCAACCCGCTCGTCCTCGGGGTCGGGGTGCTCGGCGCCCACATCGACACCGTGGCAGCGGCCCTCGTCGTCCTGGCCGTGGCCGCCGCGGCCCTGCGGCCCGATGCGGTGGGGGCGGCCCTGGCCGGGGCGTCTACGGCGCTCGCGGCGTCGACGAAGCTCACGTATGCCGTCGTCGGGCTGGCCGTCGTCACCGGGTGGTGGGTGGTGGGTCACCGCTCGGCGCTGCTCGTGCGGCTCGTGGGCTCCCTCCTCGCCTCCTTCGCCGTCGTCGCCGGCGCCCTCCACGTCTGGGCCGGCCCGCACGTCTTCGACCAGCTGGAGCGGTCACGACGGGCGGTGTCGCTCGCGACCCCGTGGCGGCCGGTGCTCGAGTGGGGGCGGGACACGGTGGGTGACGACACCACCAGGTCAGGGATCGTCCTGGCTGCGGCGGTGGTTGCGGTCGTGCTCGCGGCCTGTCTGCTGATGGTGAGCCGCCCCGCCCTCCCGGCGCCGACGGGGCCCGACCCGGCCCTCACCTCCGGCCCCGCCCACCTCGCGGCCATCGCCCTGTGGGTCACGGCCTGCCTGGCGCTCGCCTACTCCCTGGCCGCGCCGTACTCGCTGCCCTGGTACGACCTCCTCGTCTGGTGCGCCCTCCCGGCCGTGCTGCCCGGCCTCGTCGACCTCGTCGCGCTGGCCCGCCTCACGGCGTCGGCCATCGCCTACGTCCCCGGGCGGGTGCTCGGGATGACCCCGGCGGTGGAGGAGCTGACCCTCGGCGTCCGACGCGGCGTCGTCCCGTGGGTCGGCCTGGCCCTGTGGGTCGTCGTCATCGCCGCCGGCGTGCGGACCTGGTCACGGCGACCGCGCGTGCCTCGTCGAGCAGGTCGTACATCGCCACCGACACGATGAGCGGCACGGCGAGGGTGGCCCCGACCGCGGGGATGGCCACGCCCGAGTCGTTGATGAGGAAGCCGATCGTCAGCGTGATGAGCAGCGCGATGAGCCCAGCGCGCAAGGTGGGCGCCTGGGCGTAGGAGCGCTGCATCGCCCGGGATCCCCACGACGTCGGTCGAGCGAGCATGTAGATGACGAAGAGCAGGGCGGCGGGGACGAGCAGGGTCAGGGGCGCGTTGCCGAGGAGGATGTCGAGGTTCTGCTGGCCCTTGCGCACGACGATGTCCATCGCGTTGCCGTCGAGGATGGCCTGGATGAACCGGCCGAGGTGGCTGCGGTCGGCCGGCGCCCTCAGCCAGTCGCCCCCGGCCACGAGGAAGAAGAGCGCCACGACACCGAGGAGGACGGCGAAGGCCCGGCCCCACGTCATGCGAAGGCCGAGCGAGGCGAACACGAGGTAGGCGAGGCCCGGGATCAACGCTGGTGGCCCACCGCCGTCAGCACCCCAGAACGGCGCACCGTCCACGACGACCGCGAAGGCACCGAGCAGGACCACCGCGACGGCGGCCGCCCGCTGCCGACCCGCGAGGACCAGCATCGAGGAGACGGCGGTGGACAGCAGGATCGTCGCGGTGGCGAACAGCGCGAAGGTCGAGTTGCCCATGCCGTAGAACCGGCCGGCGACGACGGGCTGGAGCCCCATGAGGGACGAGAGCTGGAGACGTGACCCCGTGATGACGTCCACCGCGAGCACGACCATGGTCACCGCCGACACGACCGCCATCGGGCCGAGGGACCAGTGTCGCCACGGCCCGCGCAGGGCGACCGTCGCGATGATGGCGACGAAGAGGCCCACCGACGCGACGATCGCCAGCATCTCGAGCGGGAACCGCCACCAGGGGATGAGGTTGGCCAGGAACGTCGAGACCGGCACCGAGGCCGCGGCCACCGCGAGCACCCGGACGCGCGAGAGCACGGTCACCCGGCTGCGCTCGGAGCCGATGCGGCCCTTCCACACGAGCAGCACGAGGAGGTAGATGACGAGCTGGCCGTAGGCGAAGACGGTGAAGAACGGCTCGACGAGGTCGTGGACGTCGTGGCTTGCCTCGTCGTAGTCGACGAGGTCGGTGAGGCGGTCCTCCGCCCGGCCCTGGGAGTTGTCCGGCGCCGGCTCACTCGTGAGGGGGGCGCCGCCCACGGCATCCGGCACGGGCAGGCCGACCGCGGCGAGGACGGTCGCGGTCAGGTCCTGCGCCTGTGCCAGCCCGGCCTGCCGGGTCGAGCTGGACACCAGCACGCCCGGGCCGAAGTGCGGGCCCCTGGCCACGACCATCTGCAGCCGCTCGCTCGTGCCCGCGTCGGAGAGCGAGGCCACGAGGTAGTCCGCCCCGTTGGGACCCGCCTCGATGACCTGCCCGATGCGGGTGTCGATCGCGGTGAGCTGTTCCTCGCGGGAGGCCGTGACCGTCTCGCCCTCGGCGACCTCGTCCGGGTCCCTCAGCGACCCGACGTCGACGAGGGTCACCGGGCAGCCGTTGAGGTCCTCGAGCATCCCCTCGCTGGACCAGGCGACCGGCCGGTCGATGCTCCCGTCGGAGCGGGCACCCCCCACCGGCCCCCAGGGGGCGATGGCCTTGAGGCACAGCCCACCCGCGGCGGCGCTGTCACCGAGCAGCCCGAGCTCTGCGTCGAACCGCTCGGCGGCGGCCGCCTCCTCGTACGCGGGCCACTCGGACACCACGCCGTCCACCACCTCCGGGGGGTCCGGGCACGGTCGCTCCACGGGGTTCGGCGCGTCGCCGGGCCGGGGCGCGGCCGCCCGGCCCCCGGCGGAGAGTCCGAGCCACCCGTCGGCGGGGCACGTGTTGGAGTGGACCGAGCGGACCGACAGGGCCGCGGAGGAGCCGTCGCGCAGCAGCAGCCACAGGTTCGGGGTGGTCTCCTCCGAGACGTCGGACCAGCTGATCCCCCCCGTGCCGACGACGACCACAGCCCCCGACGGCTCGGCGGCAGCGGCGTCGGGAGCCCAGGTCAGCGCCCCGACCAGGAACCCCGCCACCACGGTCGCGAGGGCGACCATGACGGCGAGGGTTCGGCGCAGCACGTGGACAGGCTACGAGACGCCCCGGAACGCTGGCCCGTGCACCTCCTGAGGTGCAGCCGGGGGTCTGGTTCACCCGCCGGGCTCTGGTCGGCCAGCCCGGATGGCGTTGGTGTCGCACCGCCCCCGGCGCAGGTCGCCGCCATCCGAGCAGGTGGACCAGACCCGAAGGCCGACGAGACCGCCGCAGCGGACGAGAGCACGGAGACGCACCGGCCAGACCCGAGTCCGTCGGCACCGCCACAATGGACCGGTGAGCATCCGGCCGACCGGCACCGCCCCGCGGTACCGCTGGCTCCTGGCGGGGCTCGTCATCGCCCTCGCCTCGCTGCCGGTCGTCCTGCGCTACCTCGTGTTCTGGCCGCTCGACCAGTGGCAGGTGGACGTCGAGGTCTACCGCGAGGCGGGTGTCTCGATCCTCACCGGTCGGCCCGTCTACTCCACGCTCACCGAGTCGCCGCAGCTGCTGCCGTTCACTTACCCGCCGTTCGCCGCGCTCCTCGCGATCCCTCTCGCCCTCATGCCGTTCGGGGCGGCGGGGTGGCTCTGGACGGCCCTGCAGGTGGTCGCCACCACCGCGATCGTCTGGTATGCCGGATACCGCCTCATCCACCGCACCGGCGCCTGGGTCCCCCTCACGCTGGCCGCGCTCACCGCCCCCATGCTCTGGCTGCACCCGGTGAGCGACGGCATCCGGTTCGGGCAGGTGAACGCCTTCATCGTGCTGGCCTGCCTCCTGGACCTGCGGGAGCCGCGCCCGGGGGTGCTGCGGAGGGTGCCGCGAGGCGTGCTCGTCGGCCTGGCGACGGCGGTCAAGCTGACCCCCGGCGTCTTCGTCGTCCACTTCCTCGTGACGCGGCGGTGGAAGGAGGCGGCCACCGCCGTCGGCACCGCGGTCGGCGTGACGCTCGGTGCGTGGGTGCTCCTGCCGCAGGCGTCGTTCGCGTTCTGGGGAGGGGCCCTGCAGGACCCGGCCCGGCTCGGCCCGAACATGGGCACGTCGAACCAGTCCCTGCGCGGCCTCCTCCTGCGCGTCGGACCCGAGGGGATGCCGGGCACGGTCCTCTGGTTGCTCTGTGTCGCCGCCGTGGGGGGCTTCGGGTTCTGGCTCGCACGCCGGCTCTTCCTCGCCGGTGACTCGATCGGCGAGGTGGCGGCCGTGGGGCTGATGGCCTGCCTGCTCTCACCCGTCGCCTGGATCCACCACTTCCACTGGGTCGTCGTGGTCGTCTTCGCCCTCCTCGGGGCGGACCCCCTGCGCGAGCGGCGAAGGCTGTGGGCCGGCCTCGGTGTCACCGCCTTCTTCCTCTGTCGCCTCCCCTGGTGGGGCATCTCCTGGCTCAACCACCGGGACTGGCCGGAGCTGCCGGGCCGGGTGCTCCAGAACGCCGACGTCGTGGGCGCGCTCGGCGCCCTCGCCCTCCTGTGGTGGGTCACCCGCCCCACACCGGGGGCACCTGAGCGCGAGTCCTCCGGTCAGACGACGCCCGCGATCTCCAGCGCGGTGTAGGCCGCCAGGACCAAGCAGACCGTCCCACCGACCCGCCGGATCGTCGACAGCCGCATCCGGGCGAGGAGCGTGCGGCCGAGAGCGGCCGCGAGCCCGGACACGGTGACCAGCGCCAGGAAGGCTCCGACGAACACGGACGCCGCGTCGTCGTAGCGCACCACGAGTGACGCGGTGAGGAGCTGCGAGAGGTCGCCCCACTCGGCGAGGAACAGCACCGTGAAGCACAGCGTCACCACGCGCCAGCCGACGACGGCACGCGCCGTCTTCTTCCCGAACTCCGCCTCGGTCCTGGCCTCCTCCTCGTCGGCCCTGCCTGCTCCCCGGAGCAGGACGATGCCGCCGACGAGGAACAGGACGCCGGCGAACACCTCGACCGGCGTCCGGGGCAGCCGGGCCAGCAACCCACCCGCCAGAACGTCCCACGGCGCCCACCCTAGGTGCCCTGCCAGTTGCCGCCGGATGCCGTTCCGCCCGCCGTGGAATACCGGGCACCGACGCGATGCCAACCCCTAGCCTGTCGCCTGTGTTCGGACTGACCCCCAACGAGACCACCCTGCTCGCGGTGCCTCTGCTGCTCGCCGCTGTCGTCGTGGGCGTGCTGGCCGTGCTGCTCCGCCGTACCTCCGACGTCCGTCGTCGCCTCTCGACCCTCGAGCAGCACCGTCCCGCGGGCGACGCCGATCTCGCCGCCCTGCGCGCGGACCTCGCTCAGGCGCTCCGCCACGTGGCGGTGGTGCGCTACGACGCGTTCGGCGACATGCGCGGCCGGCTGAGCTTCAGCGCGGCGGTCGTCGACGACCGCGGCGACGGCCTCGTCCTCAGCTCCATCCACGCCCGGGGCGAGTCACGGACCTACGCCAAGGGGGTCGTCGGCGGCACCTCCGACGCCACCCTGAGCCCCGAGGAGCAGCAGGCGCTCGCTGCCGCCCGCACCGGCAAGGAGAGCCCGTGACCCGCTACGGCTACCTCGGCCCCGAGGGCACCTTCACCTCGATGGCCCTCGACGCGTGGGGGCCTGCGACGACTGCCGAGCGCGCGGCGTTCGGCTCGGTCGACGCGGCCCTCGCCGCCCTGCGGGCCGGCGACATCGACAGCGCCATGGTGCCGATCGAGAACTCCGTGGAGGGCGGTGTCTCGGCGACCCTCGACGCCCTCGCCAGCGGGGAGCCGCTCGTCGTCGTCGGCGAGGTGCTCGTGCCCATCACGTTCGTGCTGGCGGCGCCGGCCGGCATCGGCCTGCGCGACGTCCGCGCCGTCGGCACGCACTCGCACGCCTGGGCCCAGGTCCGGGGCTGGATGGCCGACACGCTGCCGGACGCGGTCTACGTTCCCACCCTGTCCACTGCCGCCGCCGCCGAGGGCCTGGAACATGGCCCTCAGCCCTACGACGCGGCGGTGTGCGCCCCGGCAGCCGCCCGGCTCCATGGCCTGGAGGTGCTCGCCGAGGACATCGGCGACCTGCAGGCCGCCGTCACCCGCTTCGTCCTCGTCGCCAGACCGGGGCGGCTCCCGGACCCCACGGGCGCGGACAAGACGACCGTCGTGCTGTTCCAGCGAGAGGACCACGCCGGCGGGCTCCTCGCGCTGCTCGAGCAGTTCGCGGCGCGTGGCATCAACCTGACCCGCCTGGAGTCGCGGCCGACGAAGGACTCCATGGGGTCCTACTGCTTCTCCATCGACCTCGAGGGGCACGTCGTCGATGAGCGCATCGGTGAGGCGCTCATGGGGTTGAAGCGGATCTGCGCCGAGGTCCGGTTCCTCGGGTCCTACCCCCGGGCGGACCGGCAGCGGGCGAGCATCGCGCCGCTCACGAGCGACGACGACTTCGCCGTGGCCCGCGACTGGCTCTCGGGCATCCGGGCGGGGCGCGGCTGAGCCAGGAGACCGGGAGGGCGCCCGGGCCGTCGAACCGCAGCGTCACCGTCCCGACGACGGATGCCGGGGCCGACGTGTCGTTGACCAGCTCCAGCTGCCCCACAGGCCGGTCACGAGGCCGCCGGCCACGGCGCGGCGTTCTCCTCGACCCACGCGTCGACCTCGACCCAGCGCGCGTCGAGCCACTCCGCGAAGGCCACCTGCTCCAGCGGGACGGTGTCGGCGGCATACGTCCACGTCTTGACCCGGAAGGGCCGGTCGTGGAACGGCAGGGCGTCGAACACCTGTCGAGCGGTGGAGAGCCGGCCGAAGCCGGCATGGGCCAGGACCATGACGTCGGCCTCGGGGCGGGCGGTGCGCGCTGCCCACGCCCCGCGCGAGATCGGCGGCAGCACGTTGCGCAGCTCCTCGGCCCGCCGGGCGCGGGCGTGCTCCCCCCGCTCCCGGAGCCGTCGGATGACGCCCGCTCTCCGGGTCGGCGTCCAGTTCCGGCCCTCCGGGAAGATGAGGAAGACGTCGCTCGCCTGCATGGAGGCAGCCATCCGGGTGATCCCACCGATGCGGTCCTGGCCCGCCCCTGTCGAGGACGGGACGAAGAAGGACTGGAGCCGGGTGAGGATGGTGTCGACACCCGGGTCCCAGCGCAGGGCCTCGGCGAGGACGATCCTCGGCAGCCGTCCCGCGGTGCGGGAGAGCAGCCAGGCGATGGCGAGGGAGTCGGCGGGACCGGCATGTCGGGCGAGCGCCAGCAGCGGCTCGGCGTCGGTGCCGAAGTGCATGCGGTCGGCCAGGCGCACCTCCAGGCCCACCCACCGCCGGGCGTAGTACATGAGGGAGTCCAGCGTGGAGGAGAAGAGCCGCTCGTGGTCCTCCCGCCACGTCGGAGACGAGTGGTCCGGGCTTCGGGCCCACAGCGCCCAGCACCCCACGAGCATCCGGATGTCGACCCACATGAGCACGACGGCGAGGCACGTCGCCCGGAACAGGCGTGCCCGTCGGTCGACGACCACGAGGAGCGCCCCGAGCACGATGACCGGCACAGCCACCGCCGTGACGACGACCCCGACGAGCGGCCAGAGGACGTGCAGCACCCGACGCACGGGGAGCGGTGGTGGCGGGATGCTGCGGGCGCCCATGGTGCTCAGGCTAGGGCCGCGAGGTAGGCGGCTGTCGCTGCCCGAGCCGCGTCCATGCGTTCGCGCATCCTGGAGGCGCGGGCGTGGCCGATCGAGATGTTGGGGCTGGACGTCGCACCGCTGGGAAGCACGTGCAGCTCGACGTCGTCCGGGACCGACTCCATCTCGTGCACGAACCGGTGCCGCCGCGCGATCTCGAACGCCACGGTGGCCACCTCCCACGGGCGCGTGGGGGGTGAGAGCGGCTGCTCCACGCGACCCACCTGGAGCACGAAGATCCGCGTCGCGCCGAGGGCCAGCGCGCGGCCGACGGGGATCGAGTGCACGAGGCCACCATCGAGGTAGTGACGTCCCTCGATGCGCACGGCCGGGAAGAGGCCGGGCACCGAGCACGACGCGACGACCGGGTCGGCGAGGTCCCCTGCCGTGAACCACCGGCCGCTGGCGTCCTCGATACACGCCGCGACGCACTGGAAGGACACCTCGAGGTCCTCGAAGCGCGCAACCGGCAGGTAGCGCCGGAGCACGTGCCGCAGCGGGGCATTGGAGAGCAGATGGGTTCGGTACCGCGCGACCCGGGCCGCCTGGCGCATCGGGTTGTCGAGGAAGACACCCTCCAGCAGGACCGCCTCCCACACCGCGGCCAGCCGCTCGGCGCCCTCCACGCCCGGGTCGGCGGCGATGAAGGCACCGTTGAGGGCGCCGATGCTCGTGCCCAGCACGAGGTCGGGACGCAGGCCGGCCTCCGCGAGCGCCCGCACCATGCCCACCTCGCTCGATCCGAGGACGCCGCCGCCGCCGAGGACGTACGCGGTGAGCTGCTCACGCGGCATACCGTCAATGTATGCCGTGCGCACCGGCCCGCCTCCGGTCACCGCACGGCCACCCGGTGCCTCACCGGTAGCCTCGGCGCCATGAGCGGCGCGGCGATCTTCGACCTCGACCGCACACTGCTCCAGGGCGGCACGGGCCCCCTGCTCTCCCGGGCGATGTACGACCTGGGTGTCGTCACCCGGAGGCTGCCGGGTGAGCGGCTGCTCTACGGACTCTTCGACCGTGTCGGGGAGACGCTGCCCTCGATCCTCCTCGCGCGCCAGGCCACGCTCGTCGCCAAGGGCCGGGAGATGGCGAGCTTCGATGCCGCGGCGGTGGCTGCGGCCGAGGCGATCGCGGCGGTCATCCACCCCTTCGCGATCTCCCTCATCGAGCAGCACAAGGCCGCTGGGAGACCGGTCGTCCTGGCGACCACCACCCCGTACCACCTCATCGCCCCACTGGCCGAGCGGCTGGGATTCGACCACGTCGTCGCGACGCGCTATCGCATCACGGACGGCCGGTTCGACGGCTCCCTCTCCGGACGCTTCGTCTGGTCACGCGGCAAGCTCGCCGCCGTTCGGGAGTGGGCCGAGTCCGAGGGCGTCGACCTCAGCGAGAGCTTCGCCTACTCGGACTCCATCTACGACCTGCCGCTGCTCTCCGCGGTGGGCCGCCCGGCAGCCGTCAACCCCGACCCACGGCTGAGCCTCTATGCGGTCACCCGCGGTTGGCCGATCGTCCACTTCGACGTCTCACCCGGCGTCTTCAAGGTGCCGGTTGTCGGCGTCGAGCTGCAACGGCTGCTCTTCCTCGCGAGCCCACCGCTGCTCACGCCGTACGCCCGCTTCGACATCGCCGGCACCGAGCACATCCCGCGCACCGGTCCGGCCATCCTCGTCGGTAACCACCGGTCCTACTTCGACCTCCAGACGATCATCCAGCTGCTGCGGCGCACCGGGCGCACCACTCGCGCGCTCGGGAAGAAGGAGATCTTCGACGTGCCGGGCATCGGCGCGCTCGCGACCGCCCTCGGTGGGATTCCCGTGGACCGCACGGGCGGCGGCACGGAGTCGTTCGAGAACGCCGCGGTCGCGCTCGAGGGCGGCGAGCTCGTCTGCCTCCTGCCACAGGGCACGATCCCGCGCGGAGCGAAGTTCTACGACCCGGTCCTCAAGGGGCGCACCGGGGCCGCCCGACTTGCGGCCATCACCCGCGCGCCGGTCATCCCGTTCGGTATCTGGGGCAGCGAGCACGTCTGGCCACGATCGTCGCCGATTCCACGCGTGCTCAACCTGCTCGACCCCCCGACGGTCCGAGTGCGGGTGGGGCCGCCGGTTGACCTGAAGTACCGCGCCGCGGTCGCGGACACCCGCCGGATCATGGAGGCGATCGTCGACTGCCTTCCCCCGGAGGCCCGGGAACACCGTGAGCCGACGGAGGAGGAGATCCGGCTGGCGACCCCGGGGGGCTGAGCACCGAGGCTCCGCCACCATCAGAGGTCGCGGTGCCTCTCCTGCTGGGCGGCGTCCTCGCGGTCGGCCCGCCTCAGGCTGAGCAGGGCCAGAACCAGTCCGCCCCAGAGGACGAGTGCGGCGATGACCAGCATGACGATCGCTCCGGTCGACATCACAGGTCCCTTCCCGCTGCGTCGGAGGTCACGGCGTCGTCCTCGTCGTCGTACCCGTCGACACGGGTCTCCGGCCGCCACGGGACTCGGGCGAAGGCGAAGCCCGCGACGGCCACCAGGGCGGCGGCCAGCCAGCCGAAGATGAGGAGCATCCACTGCGGATATCCCTCGTACGGCTCCTCGAGGACGGCCCAGAGCTCACGGACCAGCACGGACGCGAGGGCGAGGGGCGTCACCGTGGACACCAGGACGATCCACCAGCCGCGGACCGGCACGGAGCCGTCACGGTTCAGGTGGTCCCGGAGCCGGGGTAGTGCTCGCACGACCCACGCCACGACGACCATGCTGACCACCGCGACGAGGAGGATCCCGAAACGGTTGATGAAGTGGTCGAGGATGTCCAGCACGTAGACGCCGCTCGTCGTGCTGAACCCGACCGTGCTGAAGAGCGCGCAGGGAATGGTCACCAGCAGCGTCGCGCGCACCCGGCTCGTCTCGAACTTGTCGCGGACCGCCGAGACGACCACCTCCAGCACGCTGACGAGCGAGGTGAAGCCCGCCATGACCAGCGAGGCGAAGAAGAGCAGCCCGATCACGGCGCCGGCCGGCGCCTCGTTGACGATCGTCGGGAAGGCGATGAACGCCAGGCCGATTCCCGACGTCGCCACCTCACCGACGGCGACGCCGGCCGCCTGGGCCATGAAGCCGAGGGCGGCGAACACGCCGATTCCTGCGAGGAGCTCGAAGCCGGAGTTCGACAGCCCGACGACCATGGCGGACCCCGTCATGTCGGTGCGCCGGTGGACGTAGGAGGAGTACGTGATCATGATGCCGAAACCGATGGACAGCGAGAAGAAGATCTGGCCGTATGCCGCCGCCCACACCGCCGGGTCGCCGAGCGCCGACCAGTTGGGGGCGAAGAGCGCGTCGAGCCCCGATGCCGCTCCGGGCAGCCTCAGCGCCTGCACCACGAGCGCGGCGAACGCCACGATGAGCACGGGGATGAAGACCACGGAGGTCGCGCCCACGCCGCGGGAGACGCCCAGTGCCATGACCGCCACGAGCGCCACCCAGACGACGACGAGCGCCAGGAGCACCCCCGGCACGAACTCGAGCGTCACCCCTGGGTCACCGGCCTGGAGGAAGTCCCCGAAGAAGAAGGCGTTCGGGTCGTCACCCCACGCCTGGGTGACGGAGAAGACCGTGTAGCTCAGCGCCCAGGCGACGACCACGGCGTAGTAGACGGCGATCATGAAGCAGATGCCGACCTGCCACCAGCCCAGTCCCTCGCTACGCCGCGAGAGGCGTGCGAATGACAGCGGTGAGGATCCGCGGTACTTGTGACCCAGGGCGTACTCCAGGAACAGGAACGGGATACCTGCAGTGAGGAGGGCCACCAGGTACGGCAGGATGAACGCCCCGCCGCCGTTGTCGTAGGCGACGTAGGGGAACCGCCAGATGTTTCCCAGTCCCACGGCCGAGCCGATGGCGGCGAGGATGAACACGCGCCGTCCGGAGAACGCCCCCCGCCGGGCCTCGGCCGCCGCGTCGTGTTCTGCTGTCGTCGTCATCGAACCTCGCTCGGCCGGTCGGGTGGTGCGAACAGCATCTCGCGAGCCGTCGGGGATGGCGAGGCGACGCGCATTCGACGTCAACGCCCCGGTGCGCGGGGAGCGCATCGTGTCAGGCTGTGCTCATGACCGCGCCCACGACCGTCGTCCTCTTCGGCGCCAGCGGTGACCTGGCCAAGCGCAAGCTCATCCCGGGGCTGCTGCACCTCTTCCAGTCCGGCCTCGTCGACGACCTGCGGGTGGTCGGCACCTCTCTCGACGACCTCAACCCCGACGCCTTCCGTGACCTGGCCCTCGTCGCCATCCGCGAGCACAGCACCCGTGAGATGAGCGACCCCGACTGGCACGAGTTCGCCAAGAGACTCGACTACGTGCCGCTGTCCGCGGGTCCGATCATGCTGAAGGAGGCCGTGCACCGCGCCGAGGAGGAGCTCCCCGGCACAGTGGACCAGCGGCTCCACTACCTCTCGGTGCCTCCCAAGGCCGCCCTGGCAGCGGTGCGGATGATCGGCGAGGCCGATCTCGTGGCCCGCAGCCGCGTCGTCATGGAGAAGCCCTTCGGCACCGACTACGCCTCGGCGGTGGCCCTCAACGCCCAGCTGCACGACGTGTTCGAGGAGGACCAGATCTTCCGGATCGACCACTTCCTCGGGAAGGAGCCCGCCCAGAACATCCTCGCGTTCCGGTTCGCCAACGGGCTCTTCGAGCCGATCTGGCACCGCAACAACATCTCCCACATCGAGATCGACGTGCCGGAGACCCTGGGGCTGACCCAACGGGCGGACTTCTACGAGAACACCGGCGCCTACCGCGACATGGTGGTGACCCACCTCTTCCAGATCATGGCGTTCACGGCGATGGAGCCGCCGACCTCGTTGGAACCAGGGGCGATCAGCCGGGAGAAGAACAAGGTCTTCCGGTCCATGCAGCCGATCAGGACGAGCGACGTGGTGCGCGGTCAGTACACCGGCTACCACGACGAACCCGGAGTCGCCGGCGACTCCGACACCGAGACGTTCGTGGCACTGAAGTGCTTCGTCGACAACTGGCGGTGGGCTGGCGTCCCTTTCTACCTGCGGACCGGCAAGCGGATGGCGGAGGGGGCACGCATCATCTCGATCGCCTTCCGGGAGCCTCCCCAGTCGATGTTCCCCCCGGGCTCCGGCGTCGGCGACAACGGCCCCGACCACCTCACCTTCGACCTCGCCGACAAGTCGAAGATGTCCCTCTCGTTCTACGGCAAGCGACCGGGCCCGGGGTTCCGGCTGGACAAGCTGTCCATGCAGTTCTCCATGCACGAGACGTCGTGGGCGGGAGCCGTCCTCGAGGCCTACGAGCGGCTCATCTACGACGCCGCCCGCGGCGACCGCACGCTCTTCACCTCGGCCACCGGCATCGAGCGGCTCTGGGAGATCTCCCAGCCGCTGCTCGACGACCCGCCGCCGGTGCGCCCCTACGGCCAGGGCACGTGGGGACCGAACCAGATCCACCAGCTCATCGCGCCCTACACGTGGCGGCTGCCCTTCGAGCGGCAGTGGCGCGAGCGGAAGTTCTAGCCGCGGTTCGGTTCAGGCCGGTGTCGGTCCCCCCGCCTCCACGCGCACGATGAGCCCCCGTGGTTGGACGTCGATCTCGATGTGCGTGGCCTCACCGATGATGTCGCCGTCCAGCTCGACCATCTGCTCGTGGTCCACCCGCACGCCGACCGACTGGCACCGGTAGCGGTCCAGGGTGCGGGTCGAGCGCTGGCTCTTGGTGATGACGCGTGCGGCGACCGACACCCACGCCGTGAGTCCCTTCGGGGCGATGATGACGACGTCGAGGGTGCCGTCGTCGGGTTCGGCGTCCGGCATGAGGTTGATGCCGCCGGTGAGCTTGCCGCAGTTCCCGACGAGCACGGTGCGCGCCCGCACGGTCGAGGGTGGGCCGCCGTCCAGGGTGAGCCGCGCCTTGAAACGCTCGACGAGGAGGTTCTTGAAGCCGGCCGGCACGTAGGCCGTCCACCCGATGCGCGCCTTGAGCGTCTCGGAGGTCTCCTCCATGATGGCGGCGTCGAGCCCGAGGCCCGCCATGACGAGGAAGATGTGGCGTCGTCGACCTTCGCTCGCCCCCTCGCCGACGTGCTCGCCGAGATGAGCCTCACTGGGGTCCAGGGTGAGCCAGCCCACGTCGATGTGCCGGTTGCGGCCGGCCATGGCGACGGCCACGGCCCACTCGAGGTCGTCCGTCGGCACCTCGAGGTTGCGGGCGAGGAGGTTCCCGGTGCCCCCCGGGAGCAGGCCCATCGGGACACCCGAGCCGACCATCTCCTGGGCCACCGCGCGCACCGTGCCGTCGCCGCCGAACGCGCAGATGACGTCGACCCCCTCCCTGAGCGCGGCTCGGGTCTGCCCGAAGCCGACGTCGTTCTCCTCGGTCTCCAGGAACAGCGGCTCGGCCCACCCCTGCCCTTCGCAGACAGCGGCGATCCTCCCCTGGACGTCACCCCAGCCGTTCATCTTCGTGGGGTTGAGGACCACGGCGAGCCGCTTGCGCGCAGGTGGGGCCGCCTCCGCGTCCTCGCGGCGGAAGGTCGCGCGGGTCGGGCGGCCCGCACGAGCACGACGGCTGCCCGACCGGGCGGACAGGAGCAGCCACAGGCCGACGCCGGCGAGGAGGACCGCAACGGCGACGCCCGCCCACCACCACCATCGGTCCGACACAGAGTGGAAGGTACAGCACCGGGCCCCGCCCACCGGACCTGCGTAGTCTTCGGCCCATGACGCAGACGCCCGCCGACGACCGCTCGGGCGAGACGGCCGGGCCCCCCGCTTCCAATGCTCTGGTGCCCGATGACAAGGACTGGACGTGGACGCTGCGCGAGCGGTGTGCGGAGTGCGGATTCCAGGCCGCGGCGGTCGCAGGGGAGGACATCGCGACCTTGGTCACGGCATACACCGACCCCTGGCCCGACGTCCTCGCACGCCCCGGCGCGGCCACCCGGCCGGACCCGGGGACCTGGTCGCCGTTGGAGTACGGGTGCCACGTCCGCGACGTGTGCCGGATCTTCGAACGCCGCCTTCGGCTCATGCTCAGCGAGGACGCCCCGACCTTCCCCAACTGGGACCAGGACGAGACCGCCGTCACCGAGCGGTACGGCGAACAGGATCCGGCCCTCGTCGGGCGTGAGGTCACCGAGGCCGCGGCGGCCCTCGCCGGGGCCTTCGCCGGGGTGCCGGCAGCTGCGTGGGATCGCACCGGTCTCCGTTCGAACGGGTCGGAGTTCACCGTGCTCACCCTCGGGCAGTACGTGCTCCACGACCTCGCACACCATCTCCGGGACGTCGGGATCGCGCTTCCGTGAAGGCCGAGCTGGTCTACCTCCTCCTCGGGGGGTCCCTGCTCCTGGCCGCGGTGCTGCCTCAGCTCCTCCACCGGTGGGCGCTGTCGGCGCCCATCGTCCTCGTCGCGACCGGCATGCTCGTCGGCCTGCTGCCGATGGCCCGGGACGTGCAGCTGGACCCGGTGGAGGTCCGACCCGTCATCGAGCACCTCACCGAGGTGACGGTCCTCGTGGCCCTCATGGGCGTCGGCCTCGCGCTGGACCGTCCGCTGCGGTGGAGCAGCCGGTCCTCGTGGCGCGCGTGGTCGCCGGCGTGGCGACTGCTTGGGATCGCCATGCCGCTGACCATCGCCGCCGTCGCCCTGCTCGCGTGGGGCCCGCTGGGGATCGCCGCGCCGGCGGCTCTGCTCCTCGGGGCGGCCCTGGCGCCCACGGACCCGGTCCTGGCCTCCGACGTCCAGGTCGAGGGACCCACCCTGGAGGGTGAGGTCGAGGACGCGGAGGAGATCGACGAGACCGACGAGGTGCGTTTCGCCCTGACGAGCGAGGCGGGACTCAACGACGGGCTCGCCTTCCCCTTCGTGTACGCCGCGATCTTCCTCGCCACCGCCGGGTCCGTCTGGGAGTGGCTGCCCGGCTGGCTCGCCTGGGAGCTCGTCGGGAAGGTCGTCGTGGGCACCCTCGTCGGGGTGGCGGTCGGCTGGGGCATGGCGCGGCTGGCGTTCCGTGCGCCGGCGCGCTCACTCCGGCTCGCCGAGGTGGGCGAGCCGCTGCTCGCCCTCGCGGCGCTGCTCACCGCCTACGGAGCCGCGGAGGCCGCGGGCGGCTACGGCTTCCTCGCGGTGTTCGCGTGCGCCCTCACCGTGCGCTCGGTCGAGCGGGCCCACGAGTACCACCGCCACATGCACGAGGTCATCCAGCGCCTGGAGATCCTCCTCACGCTCGTCGTCCTCCTCGGCCTCGGGTTCTCGTTCACCAACGGGCTCCTCGCGCAGCTCGACTGGCGGGGCGTCGTCGTCGGCTTCGCCCTCGTCCTCGTCATCCGGCCGGTGGCGGGCTACCTCTCCTTCCTCGGGCACCGCACGCAGGTCGGCGACGCGGGACTCTCCCATCGCGAGCGCCTGGCCGTCGCGTTCTTCGGCGTGCGGGGCGTCGGCTCCATCTACTACGTGGCCTACGCCGCGGGTGCGGCCTCGTTCCCGGAGGAGCGGTGGCTGTGGTCCACGGTCGGCTTCACCATCGCCCTCTCGGTGCTGCTGCACGGCATCCTCGCCACGCCGGTGATGAGCCGCCTCGAGGACGAGCGCCCGGAGGAGCCCGCCCGGAATGCCGATGCGCCGGAGGACGCCGCCCCGTCACACTGAGCGGTATGCCGCCAGCGGCCGGCGGGAGGCGCTGCTCACCGTCGTCGGCAACGCGCTCGGCATCCTCACCCAGATCTGCGGACTGGCGCTCGGGCTCGGTCCCCTCATCGCGGCGAGCGCCACCGCCTACACGGTGCTCAAGGTGATCGGCGCCGGCTACCTGCTGTGGCTGGGGGTGCAGGCCGTCCGGCACCGCCGGGCCGTGGCCGAGGCATTCCACTCCGGTGTGTCGGCAATGACGCCCTCTCTGCACGCGGTGCGAGCCGGGTACGTCGTCGGAGTGACCAACCCCAAGACCGTCGTCTTCTTCGCGGCCCTGCTCCCGCAGTTCGTCGACCCCGCCGGGCCGGTGTGGAGCCAGCTCGTCGCGCTCGGGGCGATCTTCGCCGTGCTGGCGATCGTCCTCGACGGCTCCGTCGCGCTGGTGGCGAGCCGGGCGCGGGACTGGTTCGCCTCCTCCCCGCGGCGGATGGAGCGGGTCGGGGGCGTCGGCGGCCTCATGATGGTCGGCCTCGGCACGGGTCTGTTGTTCTCCGGCCGCGCCGACTGACCCTGAACTGCGGTGGGCCATAGGGGCGCCGAGAGGCGGCCAGTGGCCCTTCATCGTGGGCGTGAAGGGCCGGTGGCCAGCCCCCGGCAGCGCGGATGACTCCTGCGATGCCTCCCCTCGCCGCGTCGCTACACTCCGCGGGTGATCGACATCAAGCTGATCCGCGAGGACCCTGACCTCGTCCGCGCCAGCCAGCGTGCCCGGGGGGAGGACGAGGGCGTCGTCGACGCCATCCGCGCCGCCGAGGAGCGCCGCCGCAGCTCGCTCACGGCATACGAACGCCTGAGGGCGGAGCAGAAGTCGATGGGCAAGGACGTCGCGAAGGCGCAGGGCGACGAGAAGCAGGCCCTGCTGGCCCGCACCCGCGAGATGTCCACCGAGGTCAAGTCCCTGCAGGCCGCCGCCGACGAGGCGCAGGCCGAGCTCGACGCGCTGTTGCGCACCATCGGCAACGTCGTCGAGCCGGGCGTCCCGAGCGGTGGCGAGGACGACTACGCCGTGCTCGAGACCGTCGGGCAGCCGCGGGACTTCGCCGCCGAGGGCTTCGAGCCGCGCGACCACCTGGCCCTGGCCGAGGCGCTCGACGCCGTCGACATGGAGCGCGGGGCCAAGGTGTCGGGGGCCCGGTTCTACTTCCTCAAGGGCGTGGGCGCGCGCCTCGAGATGGCCCTGCTCGGCCTCGCGATGGAGAGGGCCATCGCGGCCGGGTTCGTCCCGCTCATCACCCCGACACTCGTCAAGAGCGAGGTGATGGCGGGCGCGGGCTTCCTCGACCACCACGCCGACGAGGTCTACCGCGTCGACGCCGACGACCTCTACCTCACGGGAACCTCTGAGGTCGCGCTCGCCGGCTACCACGCCGACGAGATCCTCGACCTGTCGGCCGGCCCTCTGCGGTATGCCGGGCAGTCCACCTGCTACCGCCGGGAGGCCGGCTCCTACGGCAAGGACACCCGCGGCATCATCCGCGTCCACCAGTTCAACAAGATCGAGATGTTCGTCTACTGCCGGCTCGAGGACGCCGCGGCCGAGCACCGGCGGCTCCTCGACATGGAGCAGGACATGCTGGCGACGATCGAGGTGCCGTACCGCATCATCGACACCGCGGCCGGTGACCTCGGGGGCCCGGCTGCTCGCAAGTTCGACTGCGAGGGATGGGTGCCCACCCAGGGTCGCTACCGTGAGCTCACGTCGACCTCCAACTGCACGACCTTCCAGGCACGGCGTCTGGGCACGCGGGTCAAGGGGGACGCCGGCAACGAGGTCGCCGCCACGCTCAACGGCACCCTCGCGACGACCCGGTGGCTCGTCGCCCTCCTCGAGAACCACCAGCAGGCCGACGGTTCGGTCGTCGTGCCGGACGCGCTGCGGTCCCGGGTCGGGCTCGACGTCCTCCGGCGGCGATGACCACTCCACATCTCGTCGCGCTCGACATCGACGGCACGACGGTCAACCACGAGGGCGAGCTCTCGCCCGCGGTGCGTGAGGTCGTCCGGGACGTCGCCGACGCCGGGCACCACGTCACCATCGCGACCGGTCGCGCCATCGTCGGCACGTTGCCGGTCCTCGACCGCCTGGGCATCACCACGGGGTATGCCGTGTGCGCCAACGGTGCGGTCACCCTGCGGCTCGACCCTGCACTCGACACCGGGTACGAGATCATCGACGCGGTGACCTTCGACCCCGCACCCGCCTTGCGGGTCCTCCGCGAACACTTCCCGTCGGCCCTCATCGCCGTCGAGGAGCTCGGGGTCGGGTTCAAGGTCACGGCGCCGTTCCCGGACGGCGAGCTCGACGGGAACCCCCGAATCGTGTCCTTCGATGAGCTCATGGCCACCCCGGTCACCCGCCTGACCCTTCGCGACCCCACGAGCACGAGCGAGGAGTTCCTCGAGCGCACCGAGCAGATCGGTCTCCACGGCGTCGAGTACGCCGTCGGGTGGAGCGCGTGGCTCGACATCAACCCGGAGGGCGTCTCCAAGGGCGCGGCCCTGGAGGGAGTGCGGCGCAGGCTCCAGGTGGAGCCGATGCACACGGTCGCCGTGGGTGACCAGCGCAATGACCTCGAGATGCTGCGCTGGGCGGCGCGGGGGGTGGCCATGGGCAACGCGCCCGACGAGGTCAAGGCGGCCGCCGACGAGGTGGCCGGCGACGTCGACGACGACGGGCTGGTGCGCGTCCTTCGCGCCCTGCTCTGATCGCACGAGGAACCGGTCCGCTCCGGACACGTCCCGGCATCCCCGTCGGTGGGATGGTGAGCGGATGAACACTATCGACACCACCAACGCTGCCCGTGAGGTCGGCAACAGCCGCCTCCTCGAGCTCGGAGCCCGGATCGGCTACGTCGTCGTCGGGCTCCTCCACATCCTCATCGCCTGGATCGCCCTGAAGATCGCGTGGGGCATCGGGGGCGGCTCGGAGAGCGCGGACGCCTCAGGCGCCCTGTCGACGATGGCCAACTCCGGCACCGGTCCGATCCTCCTCTGGATCGCGGTCATCGGTTTCGCCATGCTCGCGCTGTGGCAGTTCCTCGAGGCGGTCATCACCCGCGGCGAGGCGATGGACCGGGCGAAGGCAGCGGGCAAGGGCGTGGCCTATGCCTTCTTCGCGTGGACCTCGTTCCAGATATGGAGTGGCGGTGGCGGGTCCAGCGAGGAGCAGACCGAGGACTTCACGGCCGGCCTCATGGAGAACCCGGGCGGTCGCATCCTCGTTGGCCTCGTCGGTCTCGTGGTGCTGGGGATCGCCGGCTACCACATCCACAAGGGATGGACGAAGAAGTTCCTCCGGGACCTCCGCGAGCACCCGGGCGGCTGGGCCGTCCACGCCGGGCGGATCGGCTACGTCGCCAAGGGCGTGGCCCTGCTGATCGTCGGCTTCTTCTTCCTCGTGGCCGCGTGGCGCGCGAACCCCGAGGAGGCAGAGGGCCTCGACGGGGCGCTGAAGACCCTCAACGAGCAGGCCTTCGGACCGGCCCTGCTGACCCTCGTCGCCGTGGG
>JAQSWG010000104.1 GCA_029266735.1 Ornithinibacter sp. | reverse complement strand
TCACCGTCTCCGAGCTGGGCCTCTGACCCAGCGCGCGGACGGGCCGCCTGCCGTCACGCAGGGCTGTCCCCCGCGGAGTAGGTTGTGCCGCGAGATGTGCCTCCGGCGCACCGTCGACGACAGGAACTCGTATGCAGACCGGCCGACTGATCCTCCTGCTCCTCCTCGTCCTGGCGGTGGCGGTGGTGGTGGTGCTCCTGCTCCGGCGCAGCACCGGCAAGAAGGAGCAGCAGCGCGTCGAGGCCGCCCTCCTGCGCACCGACGCGGAGGAGATCGCGGCACGGCTCGCCGGCCAGGCGAGCTACGCCGAGCAGGCCGCCGAGCGCGCGGAGGTGGCGCGCGTCGAGGCGGAGCAGCGGGCGCGTGAGGCGGCGCGGCTCGAGGAGGAGGCGGCCGAGCAACGCGCGGCGGCCGAGTCCACCCGCCGGGAGTACGAGGAGACGATGCGGCGAGCCGACGAGGTGGACCCTGACGTCACGGAGTCCTCCTTCGCCACCGTCGACGAGCGCGAGAATGCCGACGGCGACGCCGACCGGCACGTCCGAGACGGCGACGCCGACCGGCAGGTCCGAGACGGCGATCACGACGAGGCGCGGACGGCATCCGACGAGGACGACGAAGTCCCCGTCGACCACGCGGAGCCGCCACGCGACCGCACGCCGGCAGGTGCCACGACCGCTGGTGCCACGACCGCTGGTGCGACGACCGCTGGTGCGACGACCGCTGGTGCGACGGCGGCAGGTGGCACGGCCGCTGGTGCGGCGGCCGCCGGTGCGGCCGCGTGGGCCGGCCAGGACGCGGACCGGCACCCGGAGAGCGAGCGGATCGCCTCGGCCGCCGACTACCGCGACGACGTACCCGCCGACAGGCCCGGGCCGGACGACGACGTTTACGGCGGTCCGGCCGTGGGTAGGGCGGACGGCATGAGCGACGACGCCCGCCCCGACCGTGACGACTCCGACACCGGACGGGAGGGCGAGGCTCCGGCCACCTCCTCGGACTCCGACGTCTCCCACGACGCCGAGTCACCCCGCGGGGAGTGGGGCGGCCCGCCGAGCGACCGGTCATCCGACCGCGGTGCCGATGAGGGCGCCGACCTCACGGTGATCGCGGACCCCGAGGCCTACGCCGCCACCGAGCCCCTGCGCGCCGAGGACCAGACGCCTCCGGTCGAGCGGGAGCCCGTTCCCGATGACCAGCGGCAGTGGTCGGGCACCAGCGGAGTCGACCGGGATGCCGATGCCGGTGCCGACCACGGCGCCGATGCCGGTGCAGACCGGGATGCCGATGCCGGTGCCGACCACGGCGCGGATGCCGGTGCCGACCTCGGCTCCAGCGCCCCCCGCGAGGGTGGCGTGGCGATCGTCGCCGACCCCGACCAGTACGCCTCAAGGGAACCCCTGCAGGCCGGCGAGGACAGCGCCGCGGACGATGACCGCCTGCGTTCCGACGATCACTCGCGGGGCGGCAGCGTGGAGACCGGTGCGTCGGACAGGCGCAGTGAGCGGACCTCCACCCGGGACCGGGACACCCTCGGCGACCCCAACGCCCACGCACCGGCCGAGACCGGTGCGGCCGTCGCGGAGAACGACGACTCGACGTGGACGGCTGCCGACGACGCCGAGCGCGCCGCCGACCCTCGCTATGACACCACCCCGGCTGGGGACTGGGCGGCGGACGAGGGTGAGCTCCTCGACCGGACCCATGACCGCGGTGCCCGCCTGGCGGAGGAGCGCGAGGACCTCGCCCGCGACGCCGGAGCCCCCGTGCAGGGCGGCACGGCGCAGCGGGCAGCGCGCCGCATCTCCGACTCCCACGAGCTGCGTGACGGAGGCTTCGGGGTGGGCTCGGCGGCCCCGCTCGACGACGGCGGCCAACCGCTGGACCACCCGGTGCAGGGCCACCGCAGCTCGATGACCTTCGACCTGCCCGGCGACCCGGGCTACGACACGGCCGAGCCCGACGTGTGGTTCCACGACCAGGCAGCCGCCGAGCGCAGCGGCTTCCGGCGCTCCGGCCGGTAGGGCACGGCACCTCCGACCCCACCTGGGGACCGCCGCGCGGCAACCGGGCACCGGCGTGCCCGCGGCGGTCGCGTGCGCCGGTCCCGTGCGTCCGAAGTCGACGCCCTCTCCCGGTGCCGGTGTGGCCCACCCGATAGGTTCGTCCCGTCCCTGCAGGCCGAGAGGAACCGCTGTGCGCATCGGAGTGCCCCGAGAGTCCCGACCGGGCGAGACGCGGGTCGCGGCGACCCCGAAGACCGTCGAGCAGATCCGTGCCCTCGGGTACGCGGTCTTCGTGGAGAGCGGGGCGGGTGCGCGCGCCAGCTTCGAGGACTCTGCCTACGCGCGCGCGGGCGCCGACGTCATCGACGACGCCGTGTGGAACGCCGACGTGCTGCTCAAGGTCAACGCACCCTCCGATGCGGAGGTCGGCCGGCTCCGTCCGGGGCAGGTGCTCGTGTGCCTCCTCGCCCCGGCCCTGGACCCTGACCTCATCGAGATGCTCGCTGGTCGGGGGGTCACCGCGCTCGCCATGGATGCCGTCCCCCGCATCTCGCGCGCCCAGTCGCTCGACGTGCTGTCGTCCATGGCGAACATCGGTGGGTACCGCGCCGTCATCGAGGCGGCCCACGAGTTCGGCTCGTTCTTCACCGGCCAGGTGACCGCGGCGGGCAAGGTGCCACCCGCGAAGGTCCTCGTCGTGGGCGCAGGGGTCGCGGGCCTCGCCGCGATCGGCACGGCGAACTCCCTCGGTGCCGTCGTCCGCGCGTTCGACGCCCGCCCGGAGGTGGGCGAGCAGGTGGAGTCGATGGGCGCCGAGTTCCTCCGGGTCGACGTCGAGGGCACCGGCCCGTCCGCCGACGGGTACGCGCGGGAGACGAGCGCCGACTTCGACGCGAAGGCTGCCGCGCTCTACGCCGAGCAGGCCGCCGACGTCGACATCATCATCACGACCGCGCTCATCCCGGGGCGTCCCGCACCGCGGCTCCTCACCGAGGCGATGGTCGCGTCGATGAAACCCGGCTCGGTCATCGTCGACATGGCGGCGGCCAACGGCGGCAACGTCGCCGGCACGGTCGCGGGCCTGAAGGTCGTCACCGACAACGGTGTGACGATCCTCGGCTACACCGACCTCGCCGGGCGCCTCCCCACCCAGGCGTCACAGCTGTTCGGCACCAACGTCGTCAACCTCCTCAAGCTGCTCACCCCCGCCAAGGACGGCGAGCTCGTCCTCGACCTCGACGACGTCGTGCAGCGGGGGATGACCGTCGTCCGCGACGGTGAGGTGCTCTGGCCACCGCCGCCGGTCCAGGTGTCCGCGGCACCTGCGGCCACGTCGGCAGCGACGTCGGCGCTCGCCGAGGTGGTGCCGACGCCCGCCAAGGAGCCGATGAGCCCGACGCGCCGGCTCGCGGTCCTGGCCGTGGCAGGGACACTGTTCCTCCTCTTCGCCGCGGTGTCACCGGAGCCCTTCCTCGGCCACTTCATGGTGTTCATGCTCTCGGTGGTCATCGGGTTCTACGTCATCGGCAACGTGCACCACGCGCTGCACACCCCGCTGATGTCGGTGACCAACGCGATCAGCGGCATCATCATCGTCGGCGCGCTCCTGCAGGTCGGCCACGACAGCGTGGCCGTCTCGGTGCTGGCGTTCGTCGGCATCCTCGTCGCGAGCATCAACGTGTTCGGTGGTTTCCGGGTGACCGCCCGAATGCTCCAGATGTTCAAGCGCGAGGAGGCGACTCGATGACGCTCTCCCTGTCGCTGGTCCAGGGCGCCTACATCGTCGCCGGCCTGCTCTTCATCCTGGCCCTGGCCGGTCTCTCCCGGCACGAGAGCGCCCGCAACGGCGTCCGGTTCGGTGTGGTCGGGATGACCGTCGCCCTCGTCGCCACGGTTCTCGCGGCGACGGCGGGAGTGGACGCGGCTCCCCTGGGGAGCGGCGGACCCGACCGGAACGGCAGTGGCTGGCTCGGGCTGGCGCTCATCGCCGCGGCGATGGTCATCGGGGCGGTCATCGGCCTCGACCGGGCGCGCAAGGTCGAGATGACCGGGATGCCGGAGCTCATCGCGATGCTCCACAGCTTCGTCGGCCTGGCCGCCGTCCTCGTCGGCTGGAACAGCTCGTACGAGGAGACCCCGTACCCGACCATCCACGACGTCGAGGTGATGGTCGGCGTCTTCATCGGTGCGGTCACGTTCACCGGTTCCATCGTGGCGTTCCTCAAGCTCTCGGCGCGGATCAGGTCGGCCCCCCTCATGCTGCCCGGGCGGAACCTCATCAACCTCGGGGCGATCGTCGCGTTCTTCCTCCTGACGATCGCCTACGTGGCGCTCCCCGCCGACGCGACCTTCGCCCGGGCGAGCGTGCTGGGCGTCGTCACCGTGGTCGCCCTCGCGCTGGGCTGGCACCTCGTCGCCTCGATCGGCGGTGGCGACATGCCCGTGGTCGTGTCCATGCTCAACAGCTACTCGGGGTGGGCAGCGGCGGCGGCGGGGTTCCTCCTCGGCAACGACCTCCTCATCATCACCGGGGCCCTCGTCGGCTCCTCGGGTGCCTACCTGTCCTACATCATGTGCCGGGCGATGAACCGCTCGTTCATCTCGGTCATCGCCGGCGGCTTCGGCGTCGAGGGTGGCACCGTGGCCACCGACGTGGACTACGGCGAGCACCGCGAGATCACGGCCGAGGCTGCGGCGGAGCTGCTCTCGAACGCGCGCTCGGTCGTCATCACCCCCGGCTACGGGATGGCGGTCGCCCAGGCGCAGTACCCGGTCGCGGAGCTCACGCGCACGCTGCGCGAGCGTGGGGTCGACGTACGTTTCGGCATCCACCCCGTCGCCGGTCGCCTGCCCGGCCACATGAACGTGCTCCTGGCCGAGGCCAAGGTGCCCTACGACATCGTCCTCGAGATGGACGAGGTCAACGACGACCTCAAGGGCACCGATGTCGTGCTCGTCATCGGCGCGAACGACACCGTCAACCCGGCAGCTCAGGACGACCCCGCGTCACCGATCGCGGGGATGCCGGTGCTCCGGGTGTGGGAGGCGGAGCACGTCATCGTCTTCAAGAGGTCCATGGCCACCGGCTACGCCGGGGTGCAGAACCCGTTGTTCTTCCGGGAGAACTCCCAGATGCTCTTCGGTGACGCCAAGGACCGGGTCCAGGACATCCTCCGGGCCCTCTGACGCGCTCGGGCGGACGGGTTCGGGCACGTCGGTAGGGTGTGCGCCGTGACCGAGCCCGAGGAGCCGAGCACCCCACGGGTGTCCACCGCCCGACGACGGCCGGCCGCAATCACGTATGCCGGGGCGGGCGTCGACGTCGAGGCCGGCGACCGCGCGGTCCAGCTCATGAGGGCGAGCGTCCGGCGGGCGACCCGCCCCGAGGTGCTGGGTGACCTCGGGGGCTTCGCGGGGATGTTCGACGCGAGCGGGCTGTCGGCCTACGACCGTCCGGTCCTCGCCACCTCGACCGACGGTGTGGGCACGAAGGTCGCCATCGCGCAGGCCCTGGACCGGCACGACACCATCGGGTTCGACCTCGTCGGCATGGTCGTGGACGACATCGTCGTGTGTGGGGCGGAGCCCCTGTTCATGACCGACTACATCGCCTGCGGCCGGGTCGTCCCCGAGCGGATCGCCGCCATCGTGTCCGGCATCGCCGACGCGTGCCAGCAGGCTCGGGTCGCGCTCATCGGGGGCGAGACGGCCGAGCACCCGGGGCTCCTCGCTGCGGACGAGTACGACCTCGCGGGAGCGGCCACCGGCGTGGTCGAGCACGCCGAGGTGCTCGGTCCACATCGGGTCGTCGCCGGAGACCTCGTGCTGGGGCTGGCCAGCAGCGGTCTGCACTCCAACGGCTACTCCCTGGTCCGTCGAGTCGTCGACCACGCGGGCTGGCGCCTGGAGCGGCACGTCGAGGAGTTCGGTCGCACCCTCGGGGAGGAGCTGCTCGAGCCCACCCGGGTCTACGCCGCCGACCTCCTCGACCTCGTGCGCACGGACGGCGTCGAGGTGCACGCGCTGTCGCACGTGACGGGAGGCGGACTCGCTGCCAACCTCGCCCGGGTCCTCCCGCCACGCGTGCACGCCCGCCTCGACCGCTCGACATGGACCCCCGCGCCCGTCTTCACGACCGTCGGTCGGCTCGGGTCCGTCCCGGACGCCGACCTCGAGCGCACGCTCAACATGGGTGTCGGGTTCGTGGCGGTGCTGCCCTCCTCCACGGTCACGGCCGCCGTCGGGCTCCTCCGGGCGCGCGGCATCCACACGTGGGTGATGGGTGAGGTGTTCGCCGCAGGAGCGGCTCCGGTCGAGGACGGCATCGAGGTCGTCCGCGGCGCCAAGGGGGTCGACGGGGGCTCCGTGCAGGTCGTCGGGGCCTACCGCGGGCCCTGACCCGGACCGTGACCCGGGCACCAGGCCGTCCGTCAGACGATGGTGATCTGCGGTCCGTACAGCCCCATCGCCGCGAGAGCCCGCTCATGGTTCTCGGGGGTGGAGCCGGCGCATGCGTCCGCCACGACCCGGACGGTGGCCCCGGCGTCGGCGGCCGGCAGCGCGGTCGACAGCACGCAGCAGTCGGTGGAGACGCCGGTCAGCGTGAGGTGGGCGTCGTCGCCGACCAGGTCACGCAGCACCGGCCACTTGCCGAACGTTCCGGCCGTGAGCACGTGACCGGCGGCGTCGCGCAGGTCGGGCACCACGGCATACAGGGGGTCATCGTCGGGGACGAGGGCGAACGGCCACTCCTCGTAGTACGGGCCCCAGGAGCCGCCGAGCGAGGGGTCGGCGACGAACCGCGTGACGACGGTGCGCTCGGGCCCGTGCCGTGCGGCCAGCGCGACGATCCGCTCGACGGTCGACGCCCACATCGGAGAGCCCCAGGGCGAGGTGCCGGGGTCGGCGAAGACGGACTGGGGGTCGACGACGACGAGCCAGCCGTCGGGGTCGACCTGGTCACGCGGGACGCCCTCGGCCACCCGACCACTCACCGGGCGGGCTGCCGGTCCGTGCTCCGGGCGTCGCGGGTGGGCACCTGCTCCTCCTGGCGGCGCACCGTGCCGCGCCGGGCGACGAGGGTGACGAGGAACCCGAGGGCCAGGGCGAGGAGGACGCCGATGTTCGAGTACGGCCAGTTGCCCTCCCAGTACGGTGCACCCTCTCCTTC
>JAQSWG010000016.1 GCA_029266735.1 Ornithinibacter sp. | reverse complement strand
CACCCGCGGTCCGCGGCGGCCGGCTCCAATCCACTCGCACCGCACACCCGGGCAACAGGGCCTTTGGTCCTTGATTCGGTCAGCGGTTCAGGACAGGTGGTGCGCCTCTGGACGAGGCATCCCTGAGCGCTGCAGACCCATACCGGGTCGGGCTCGACCCTGCCGTGCCCGAAACCGACGGGCGAGTCATTGGGGATGCGCGCAGCATCGCGGCCGTGATGCCTCGACGGCCGTCGCACCGCCCGACGCCAGGGCGAACGCCGTCAGCGCGGCGGCAACCGCGGCTCCAGCGGCTCTGCGTGTGTGCATGGCGACCTCCGGATCCGCTGCGGCCGCCGGGTGCGGGCGGTCGCCCACGGACGGGCCCAGCTGCCAGCACACTGGCGGCACCGTTGAGGACGCACCAAGGGCCTTGGTTCCACTCCATTGTGTGAAGTGGCCGTTCGGGGTCGAGCTGCGCCATCCGCACCACGTCTCGCCGCAGTCGTCGAGGACGACCCCGTCGGTCCCTCCTCGGTGCCGCCGCGGTGTGCACCGCCTGGCTGAAACTGCGGGCGCACGGATGGGGCCAGCGTTCGCCGCGGCACCCCTCCAGACTGGGCCTCGGGAACAAATGCCCTAGTGGACGCCCGGGGCTTCACCGAGGATGAACCGACAAGCACGATGAGTGAGGGAGGGGTCGTGACGCTCGGGAGCGAGGACCTCGGTGTTGCGGGTGCCGGGACCGGTGAGGCGTGGACTGCCGCCGTCCGGGAGACCCACTCCGCGGTCGTCCTGCTGATGGGAGATCGCGCGTACAAGGTCAAGAAGCCAGTGGACCTGGGGTTCCTGGACTTTCGAACCCGCGAGTCTCGCCAGCTCGCGTGTCAGCGGGAACTCGTCCTCAACCGCAGGATGGCTCCGGATGTCTATCTGGGAGTCGCGGATGTCCTCGGGCCGGACGGGCACCCCTGTGAGCACGTACTTGTCATGAGGCGCATGCCTGAGCACCGCCGCCTTGCCCTGCTGGTACGGCGGGGTATTGATGTTCGGGCCGAGATCCGCCAGCTGGCCCGGGCTGTGGCAGCGTTCCATTCGACTGCTCGGACGAGCCGCGAGATCTCCGACGCCGGCCGGCAGGCCGCGCTCCAGCAGAGATGGACGGACAATATCCGGACGTTGCGACGCTCGAAGCCGCGGAAGGTGGCCCGGAACACGATCGACCGGATCGAGAGTCTGGCTCATGACTATGTCGCCGGACGTGCCCCGCTGCTCGACTCACGCATCGACTCCCGGCTGGTCAGGGACGGGCACGGCGACCTGCTCGCGGACGACATCTTCTGCCTCCCGGACGGCCCTCGCACGCTGGACTGCCTCGACTTCGACGACCGGCTGCGGTGGATGGACGTGCTTGATGACATCGCCTGCCTGGCCATGGATCTCGAGCGTCTCGGCGACCCATCGGCCAGCCGTGCCTTCCTGCGGGACTACGCCGAGTTCTCCGGGACGCCTCACCACGAGAGTCTGTGCCACCACTACATCGCGTATCGCGCTGTGATGCGCGCAAAGATCGCCGCGATCCGATCAGCAGGCCGAGACGATCCAGGAGACCCGGACGCCGACGAGGCCGCACGGCTGTGCGAGATCGGATTGCGGCACCTGGAGCAGGGCCGGGTCCGGATGACGCTGGTCGGCGGCGCTCCCGGGTCGGGCAAGACGACTCTTGCTGCTGCACTCGGTGACACCATGCCCGCAGTCGTGCTCTCCAGCGACAGGATGCGCAAGGAGCTGAGCGGACTGCCACCCACCTGTCACGTGGCGGCGCCGTTCGAGGAGGGCATCTACGGGCGTGGGATGACGGAACGCACGTACGCCGCGCTGGCTCGGCGGGCGGGGTCATTGCTGGCCATGGGGGAGAGTGTCATCGTCGACGCGACCTTCGCCCGCGCAGAACTCCGCCTCCTGTTCCATGAGGCAGCGAGGGCGGCTACCGCCGGCCTCGTGGAGCTCCGGTGCACTGCACCCCACGCCGTCGAGGTTGCCCGTCTGAGGGCCCGCGAAGTGTCACCAGATGACCTCAGCGATGCTGGTGAGGACATCGGACAAAGGGTGTCAGCGCTCAGCGACCCATGGCCGGAGGCTGCGGTGGTCGACACCTCCGGGCTAATCCAAGACTCGACGTCGGCCGCACACAGAGCCATGGAGCAGGCAGCTCGTGGTTGAGCGCGCCGGCACGCGAGGTGCACCAGCAGCCGCCGACGCGTCGGAGCACACGATGCGGGCATGGGAGGTGACCGGCTCCGCGCGGCGGCGTGATCGGATCCAGCTGGTCACCCGCCGGATACCCACTCCCGAGCCCCATGAGCTCCTGGTCCGCGTGGAGGTGTGCGGCGTCTGTCGAACGGACCTCCACGTCGCCGACGGCGACCTGCCAAGCCGCCGGCCTGCCGTTGTGCCGGGCCACGAGGCGGTGGGCCACGTGGTCCAGGTCGGCGCAGCGGTCAGCCGGTTCGCCATCGGTGACCGGGTGGGAATCGCGTGGCTTCGCCACACGTGCGGCGAATGCCGGTGGTGCAGAATTGGTTCCGAGAACCTCTGCACCGGCGCGCTCTTCACCGGGTGGGATGCCGATGGTGGCTACGCCGAGTACGCAACCGTCCCAGCGGCCTACGGGTATCGCGTGCCCCACGGCTTGGCAAGTGAGCAAGCCGCCCCGCTGCTCTGCGCGGGCATCATCGGCTACCGGTCGTTGCTCCGCGCGGCTCTGCCCCCCGGGGGGCGCCTTGGCATCTACGGGTTCGGTGCGAGCGCACACCTCACGGCACAGATCGCCATCGCCCAAGGGGCGGAGGTGCACGTCTTGACCCGCGGTGAGGGAGCGCGCCGGCTCGCCCTCGCCCTAGGGGCCGCCTCGGCTGGTCACTGGGGAGCGGATCCACCCGTGCCACTGGATGCGGCCATCGTCTTTGCCCCTGTGGGAGACATCGTCCCATCAGCCCTTGCCGCGCTGGACAGGGGTGGCAGCCTCGTCCTGGCCGGGATTCACCTCAGCGAGGTTCCACCGCTGGACTACCAGCGTCATCTGTTCCACGAGAAGCGGTTGACGTCGGTGACGGCCAACACGCGGGCCGACGGGGAAGAGCTGTTACGCCTCGCTGTCGCGCTCCCCGTCCGTGCGGAGGTCACGACGTTTCCGTTCGACGCGGCCGATCAAGCCCTCGACAGCCTCGCAGGCGGGACAGTGGCCGGGGTGGCAGTCCTGCGCATGCTGCAGGAGTGAGGGGCGCGATCGGGCGTCCCGGTCAGGCTCGCCGGACGACCGCGACGGGCCCCTGCGCGTGCATGAGCACCTCGCGGCTCACCGGGCCGAGGAGCAGCTGGGCCACATCGGCCCGCACTGAGACCGCGGCCGACGTGCCTGCTGTCTCGGTCATTGGCCAAACTCCTCTTGCCTGCGGGATGGCGCTGGGAGGCCCGAACCGGCCGGCTCGGGCCTCTCAGGCGTCGTTCACTTCAGGATGGGGAAGCGCTGGACGAGCTGCAGCCGCTCCCAGGCGTGACCGAGGCCGAAGGTCTTGCCCGCCTCGGCAAGCAGGAGCATGACCAGGACCAGGCCGTAGACCAGGTGGTCGTCCATGAACGGGTTGTTGTCCGGCCAGAGCGTTGCACTCCACATCAGCACCATGAGGAGGACTCCGGATCCGGTCGCGATCCGCATGCCGATGCCCAGCAGGAGAGCGATCCCGATGCCGGCGAGCCCGACCATGAACAGCCAGTTGGCCCAGGCTGCGCCGGCGAAGCTCTGATAGAAGTCGGCCAGTGGGCCCTTGGTGCCGAATTCGAGGAAGCCCAGTGTCGGCGATCCCTCATTGATCCAGGCTTCGGCGCCGAACCTGTCGACCACGCCCGTTTCGGCGTCGCGGCCGGTGGCGAACCCGAGTGCCAGCAGCTTGTCGAGGAAGGCCCAGAGGAAGATCCAGCCCAAGGCCAGGCGGGTCGCGGCGGCGACGTACCTGAAGGCGGGATAGGTCCGGACGTCCGGCTTGTCAACCGTTGCGACGTCCATGCGCCGTCGGGTGCTGAGGGTGGTGCTCATGGTGCTCTCCAATCGTGCGAAACCTTCTGCGGTGCTCAAGACTCGCGCGACCCGTCGACGTGCGTTAGGGACCAAGGGCCCGGACTTCGTCAGCCGTGACCACCCTTACCGTGCATCCTGCGTGGGCCCGGCAGTAGCCCGCGACTCCACCGGCGTCATCGGGGTGGGTGGCGCCTGCCCCCACCACCAGGCCGATGGCGCCCCGGCTTCGTGCCACGAGGACCGAGGTCGGATCGCCCGATGGTGCCTCGAAGATGGCCTGGACGGGCGGCAGAGCCCGAAGCGCACGCAGGGCGGTGGTGAATGTCGCGGCTTGCGTGTCGGCGCGTGCCTCTGTACTCAACCCCTCGGGGAGCAGCTGGAGGAACCGCACTCGGCCCCTCCGCTCGCAGGCCCACCGAACCGCCACTTCTGCCACCGCAGCGGCAGACCCGTCGGTGGCTAGTCCGGCCACCACCTCCCCAGGGCCGGCGTCACCCGGGAGAAAGTAGGGCAGGGCTGCAGTGCTTCTCATTCCCTCAGCGTCCGATGCCGTTCGGCAGGCGGCCTGGGCCGTTGGTCCCGACGCATGCAACAGGGGCAGTCGTCGCGACGCCATCCGTCGAGCCTGACGTCGCGGTACCTTCCGCGCTTATCCTCGAAGGGTGGTCTCAGGTGAGCCTCGCGATACCGCGGCTGAGGAATGGGCGGAGGGTGTGTCACTCGGCGTGGAGGATCCGATGGACCAGGTTCGGGCCAGGGCCAGCGCTGCCAGAAGGTCGCACGAGCAGCTCGAAGCCCTGCTCGACGCGGTGACGGCGGTCAGCGCAGACCTCGAACTCTCAGACGTGCTGGCCCGTATCGTGCGAGCAGCAGCGGTCGATCGGCCACCCTCCGCGCGGGCACGGCATCCTGGGCTTGCTGATCCGGGATCCGAGTCCCCTGCGGCTGTCGAACATCTCGCACGATCCGGCTTCCCATGGATTCCCTGCGAATCATCCGGAGATGCGCACCTTCCTCGGCACGCCGATCCGCATTCGGGGCGAGGTCTATGGAAACCTCTACCTGTCCGAGAAATCCGGGGGGAGGGACTTCTCCGAAGACGACGAGGCCCTGTTGGTGGCCCTTGCCGCTGCCGCCGGAGTGGCTGTAGACCACGCAAGGCTCTACGAAGGCGCGCAACGCCAGCGCGAGTGGGCGCAAGCCCTCGGCCAGGTGAGCCAGAGTCTCCTGGAGAGCGAGGCGGAGGATTCGGCGCTCGAGCTCGTGGCAACGCAGGTCCGTCGACTGACAGATGCCCATGCATGCTTCGTGGTCCTGCGCGATGAACGGGACGTCCCCGTGATCCGGGCCATGAGGCGTGAGGGCGCCTCGAGCTCGTCGGCCGGTGAGCCCGACCTAGGTGCCGAGCACTGGGTCGAGATTCTCGCTGCGACTCAGGAGCTGCTGTTGTTGCCTGGTGCGCACAGAGGTGCCCCGACGCCCGTCGTGGCGGAGATGGCGTCGGCCGGCGGTCTCTCCGAACCTGGACCCGTGGCCGTCATCCCGATCTCAGCCGGCACCGGTGACCTCGGCCAGCTGCTCGTGATGTGGGAGGCAGGTCAGGTGGACCTGGCCTCGGAGTCGATGGCGGGGTTGTCGGCCTTCGCCCGGCAAGTGGGGCTCGGCCTCGTCGCGATTCGCGCGCAGCGCGACCGCGCGCAGGTCGCCTTGCTGGAGGACAGAGACCGAATCGCGCGCGACATGCACGACCACGTGATCCAACGCCTGTTCGCCACGGGACTCTCGCTCCAGGCCGCCGAGAGATTGGCGGTTCACCCGGTGGTGAGGGGCCGACTGGAAGAGGCAGTGGACAGCCTCGACGCGGCGATCAGGGACATCCGCTCAACGATCTTCGCGCTGCACAGGGCAGCTGACGCCGGGACGGCTGCGACGCAGCTGCAAGAGCTTGTCGCGTCGTTCGGCGCGAACCTTCGCTCTCAACCGTCTCTACGGGTGGAGGGCGACCTCGCGACGCTTGACGACGTTCTCTTCGCGGACGTGATCGCCGTCGTCCGGGAGGGGTTGTCGAACGTGGCGCGGCATGCTCAGGCGCACTCCGCGGCGGTCCGTGTGCTGCTCGGCGGAACCGTCGTCGTCGTCGTGACTGACGATGGTCTGGGTCCCGGCGCGGTCCACCGGCGCAGCGGCCTGGCGAACCTCCAGCAGCGGGCCATGTCGCGGTCGGGAACGTGCGAACTCGAAGCGGTCGAGCCGTCTGGAACGCGCCTGACCTGGACCGTGCCCTTGTCCGGTTGACGGGCGGTCAGGACCTTCGGCCCTCGTTGGTCACCGACGCCTGCGGATAGTCTCAGTGGACCGTGGCGCCTGCGGTTGCGAAGGGTGGGTGAGGGATCGGTGACGGTGAAGGTGTTCCTCCTCGACGACCACGAGATCGTGCGGCGAGGTCTGCGTGAGCTGCTTGAAGCAGCGCCGGGGTTCGAGGTGGTCGGCGAGTCGGGGCTCGCTCAGGAGGCGGCACGACGGATTCCGGCCTTGAGGCCCGCCGTGGTCGTCTTCGATGTCCGGCTGCCTGACGGCTCGGGCATCGAGGCTTGCCGTCAGGTTCGCTCCGTGGATCCCTCCATCGCCGGCCTGATCCTCACCTCCTATGATGACGAGCAGGCTTTCGCCACTGCGATCCTGGCCGGAGCATCAGGCTTTCTGCTCAAGGACATCAAGGGCAACGGGCTGGTGGACGCGATACGGCGCATCGCGGCAGGGGAGAACCTTCTTGACACAGAGCGCGCCCGGCGTGTGCGTGAGAGCTGGACCGGTGGCGAGGTTCTCGATCCACGGCTGCGTGGCCTCAGTCCGCAGGAGCGCCGCATTCTCGACCATCTGGCCGCTGGGATGACGAACCGCCAGATCGGCGATGACATGAACTTGGCCGAGAAGACGGTGAAGAACTACGTCACGTCGGTCCTGGCAAAGCTGGGGATGGAGCGTCGCACACAGGCCGCCGTCTACGCGGCAACCCACCCACCCGTGCAGCGCTAGGGAGAACAGCTCGGTCAGCGCGCGACCTGCGGTTCTTCGTCACGGTCCTGACAAGCGTGGCTGTCCTCTGGTGCGGCGCTGGAGTCGACCGGTCGCCTGATCCGTTTCTGCGAGAAGGCATTTGCTCCCAGTGATGGTGCGCGGCGGCAGGAACGACTGAGGATTGGCATGGCCCTTCACCGCCGCGACGTTCCGGCGTCCGCACACACACCGAATCGGCGGGTAGCGAATGAACGCGGCGGTCCGTTGCTGCGGTGATGCTTCGCGGATCGGTGAATCGCCTGTGGCTGCGTTCATGTGCGACCGAGGGCCGGACTAGCAGGCGAACACCGACACAAACCCAGAGGTCAGAGGCATCCACTGGTCAGATGTCGAAGTACATCTCGAACTCGTGCGGGTGCGGGCGGAACCGGATGGGGTCGACCTCGTTCTTGCGCTTCCACTCGATCCACGTGGCGATGAGGTCCTCGGTGAAGACGTCACCGGCGAGAAGGAACTCGTGGTCGGCCTCGAGTGCGGCGAGCACCTCGGGGAGGCTGCCCGGCACCTGGGCGATGGCCTCGTGCTCCTCCGGGGGCAGCTCGTAGAGGTCCTTGTCCACCGGCTCCGGCGGCTCGATGCGGTTCTTGATGCCGTCCAGGCCCGCCATGAGCTGCGCCGCGAAGCTGAGGTAGGGGTTGCTCGAGGGGTCGGGGATGCGGAACTCGATGCGCTTGGCCTTCGGGCTGTCGCCCGCGATCGGGATGCGGACGCACGCGGAGCGGTTGCGCGCCGAGTACACGAGGTTCACGGGTGCCTCGTAGCCGGGGACCAGGCGGTGGTACGAGTTCACCGTCGGGTTCGTGAAGGCGAGCAGCGCCGGGGCGTGCGTGAGGAGCCCGCCGATGTACCAGCGGGCGATGTCGGACAGACCGCCGTAGCCGCGCTCGTCGTAGAAGAGCGGCTCGCCGTCCTTCCAAAGCGACTGGTGCGTGTGCATCCCCGAACCGTTGTCACCGAAGATCGGCTTGGGCATGAAGGTGGCGGTCTTGCCCTGCGCCCAGACGGTGTTCTTGACGACGTACTTGAACTTCATCATGTCGTCGCCGGACTGGAGCAGCGTGTTGAAGCGGTAGTTGATCTCCTGCTGGCCCGCGGTGCCGACCTCGTGGTGGCTCCGCTCCACCGTGATCCCGACCTCGGCGAGGTTGAGGCAGATCTTGTCCCGCGTGTCGGCGAAGTGGTCCACCGGGGGAACGGGGAAGTAGCCACCCTTGTAGCGGGTCTTGTACCCGCGGTTGCCGCCCTCCTCCGCGCGCCCGGTGTTCCAGGCGGCCTCGACCGAGTCGATGTAGTAGTAGGAGGCGTTCGCCTTGGTCTCGAAGCGCACGTCGTCGAAGACGTAGAACTCCGCCTCGGCACCGAAGTAGGCGGTGTCGGCGATGCCGGTCGACGCGAGGTACGCCTCGGCCTTCGCCGCGATGTTGCGGGGGTCGCGGCTGTAGGGCTCTCCCGTGAAGGGGTCGACGATCGAGAAGTTCATGATGAGCGTCTTCTCGAGGCGGAAGGGGTCGACGTAGGCCGTCGTCGGGTCGGGCACGAGCTTCATGTCGGACTCATGGATGGCCTGGAACCCGCGGATCGAGGACCCGTCGAACATCTGACCGTTCGTGAAGAAGTCCTTGTCGAGCGTCTGCGCCGGCACGTTGAAGTGCTGCATGACGCCGGGCAAGTCGCAGAAGCGGACGTCGACGAACCGCACGTCCTCGGCCTTGATGAACTCGAGGACCTCGTCGGCAGAGCTGAACACTGTGAACCTCCTGGTTCGGGCGGGAGGGCCCGGAACGGCCCTGGGCGTTGTGAGGACAGTACGAAGGAGGCGTTTCCCGACCATGACCCTCGTGTTTCCGCGGTGTAACGCAGCGCGACCATCCAATCACTGAGACGCATCGCCCGCCTTCCGGACGGCGCGTCGCTGCACCTGCCGGCGGCTACGGCTGCCGCACGCTCGCGGCATACAGTGTCGTGGTGCAGAGCCCCGGAGAACCAGGTATGCCGTCCGCCTCCGGTTCGTCCGCGGGTCCCCACCAGGCAGCCTCGTCGGCGACGCTCCTGCGGCGGCTCGGCGCGTGGCTGATCGACTGGGTGCTGTGCGGACTGGTGGTCTTCGGGCTCCTGCCGTACGACCTCGTCGTCGAGCCGGGCTCACAGCCGCCCCTGTTCCTCGGTGTGCCGGAGAGCTCGTGGGTGATCCTCGGCGTCTTCGTGGCCGAGAACCTGCTGCTCGTCTCCCTCACGGGGTCCACCGTCGGCCACCGTCTGCTCGGCCTCCAGGTGTGGCAGGTGCGTCCCGGCGCGTTCCCGTTGCAGGTGGCTGTGCGCACTGTCGTCCTCTGCCTCGTCCTGCCCGCCCTCATCCCCTCGAAGGACGGACGGGCCTACCACGACGTGGCGGCGGGAACGCGGATCATGCGGCCCTAGCCGAGACCACCATTCCGGCACGAACGCCCCTGTGACGCAGGAGACAACGTCGTGGCTTGCTCTACTACTACACGGCGTAGGAGAATCATCGTGTCGGAAGAGAGATCCCGACACCACCACTAGGGCAGGAGCGGACATGAGCAACACGACCACCAATCGGCCGGCGGCGGACGCTGCGGGCATCAGCAGCGGCCTCGGCTTCGTCAAGATCTCGGGTCTCATCGTCGCGATCATCGGCGCCATCATGTTCGTCGGCGGCGCGGCAACGTGGGTGCTCGTGCAGTCCGAGCTGGCCGGCGAGAACATCACTGTGTCGGAGGACGCGGCCAGCAACGCGGGCAAGGCTGTCAACGGCCCGCTCACTGCGTACTCGGAGGCGCAGATCATCGAGGAGCACGCGCTCGACGCGTCCGGCGGCAAGACCTACGCCGAGCTCGACCGTGAGGACCCGGTCCGCGCGACGGTCATGAACGGCTCGTTCCTTCGCGCCTCCCTCTTCACCTCGGTCCTCGCCTTCGGTGTCAGCGCGATGGCCATGGCGCTGGGCCTGGTCCAGGTCCTCCTGGGGATCTCGATGCGCAAGCTCGCGGGCGAGCGCTTCTGACCCGTCCACCACCGCGGCCCCGGCTCTCGAGCCGGGGCCGTTCGTCACTTGCCGCGCATGGCCTTGCGGTCGACGCGGGCGCGGGTGGGGTCGATGCCCTTGGGGATGGGCGGTCGCACTCCGCCGAGGGACTTCAGGCGCTTGTTGACGACGGCCGTCTCCGCCTTGGTGAGCACTGGGCGCATCCGCGTGAGCCGACCGGAGAGCTTCTTGACCGGGACCTGTCCGTCATCGTCGCCGACGACCCACAGGTGGACCGGAACACCGGGAGCGACCCGGGCGACCTTCTTCTCCTCCTGCTTCAGCAGCTTGGTGACCCGCCCGGCGGGGCCTTCGCCGATGAGGACGATGCCCGGGCGACCGAGCGCCCGGAACACCATGGCGGCATCCACCATGTCGCTCGGCCGGGTGCCACGGGCACCGTCCATCGCGACCGGCTCCTGGGTCGCGTACCAGCCGCGTCGGCCCATCCCCATGAGAGCTGCGCCGGCCGCTCCCGGCTGACCCTCCAGCGCGCCGTACATCGCGGTGTTGCCGCGCCGGTTCATGACGAACACGGCCGCGAGGATCGCCGTCGGGATGGCGACGACGATCGAGTACCAGAACCAGCCGCCCCCGATGAGGGCACCGATGCCGATGACCACGGCGGCGGAGCCGACGGCCGCGAGGAGCATCCACCAGCCCAGGTTGCGGTCCAGGGACTTGATCGCGCGGTAGGCCTGGCGGATCTGCGCGATGCGGCCGGTCTTCTTCTCGGGCTGGTCGGACACGGCGCTCGCACTCCTGGATCAGTGGGGCAGGGCCCACGGGAGGCCGCGGGCGTGGGGGTTCAGGATACGGCGCGGGCCGCGCGCGCCACCAACGCCGCGGCCTCCTGCCGCGCCGGGTCTGAGGTCGCCGCCGCGAGGTGCGACAGGTGCTCCGGGATCGGGCGTCCCCAGCGCCCCATCGCCGTGGCCCACAGGCGTCCGGCGCGGTAGCTGCTGCGCACCAGGGGGCCGGCCATGACGCCCTTGAAGCC
Source organism: Ornithinibacter sp. (assembly GCA_029266735.1). Classification (GTDB taxonomy): domain Bacteria; phylum Actinomycetota; class Actinomycetes; order Actinomycetales; family Dermatophilaceae; genus Fodinibacter. Next base: position 23,117 of record JAQSWG010000016.1, on the reverse strand, counting down.
GACGTCCTGCGCCACGTCGGACCAGTGGACGAACTCCTCGGGCTTGACCCAGCGGTCGATGGGGTGGTGCTTGGGGGAGGGCCGGAGGTACTGGGTGATGGTGAGGATGTCGCAGCCGGCGTCGTGCAGGTCGCGGATCGCCTCCTCGATCTCGTGGTCCTCCTCGCCCATCCCCAGGATGAGGTTGGACTTGGTCACGAGGTCGGCGGCGCGAGCCATGCTGAGCACCCGCAGGGACGTCTCGTAGGTGAACGCGGGGCGGATCCGTTTGAAGATGCGCGGCACGGTCTCGAGGTTGTGGGCGAAGACCTCCGGGCGCGCGTCGAAGACCTGGCCGACCAGCTCGGGCTTGGCGCCGAAGTCGGGAGGAAGGATCTCGACACCCGTGGCCGGGTTGAGCGCGTGGATCTGCCGGATGGTCTCGGCGTACAGTCCGGCGGCGCCGTCCGGCTGGTCGTCACGGGCGACGCCGGTCACGGTCGAGTAGCGAAGGCCCATGGTGCGCACCGACTCGGCCACCCGGCGTGGCTCGTCGAGGTCGAGCGGCTGCGGACGTCCGGTGGCGATGTCGCAGAAGTCGCATCGGCGGGTGCACGTGTCGCCGCCGATGAGGAAGGTCGCCTCACGGTCCTCCCAGCACTCGAAGATGTTCGGGCAGCCGGCCTCCTGGCACACCGTGTGCAGCCCCTCGCCCTTGACCATCGAGTGGATCTGGGTGAACTCCGGCCCCATCTTGGCGGTGGTGCGGATCCACTCCGGCTTGCGCTCGATCGGAGTCTCGGCATTGCGTGCCTCGACCCGCAGCATGCGGCGGCCCTCGGGTGCGACAGTCACGCGCTCCAGCCTACGCGGCGCGAGCGGCACCCCGAAAAGCCGTGACGTCGTGGGAGGTCACCGTCAGCCGAGGACGTCGGTGAGGTGCTTCTCGGCATACGGCAGGACGTCCTGCACCGTCACCCGTCGGCCGGCCTCCACGGTCAGCGAGGAGACTCCCGCGTCGGCGATGCCGCAGGGGATGATGGCATCGGCCCACGACAGGTCGGCGTCGCAGTTGAGCGCGAACCCGTGCATCGTGACGCGGCGGCTCACCCGTACGCCGATGGCACCCAGCTTGCGGTCCGGGCCTCGGTCGTCGGTCACCCAGACGCCGCTGCGTCCCTCGACGCGCGCGGTCTCGACGCCGAACTCGCGGCACACGTGGATCATGACCTCCTCGAGCCGCCGGACGTGGGCGACGACGTCGATCGGCACCTCGGGCAGTCGCACGATGGGGTAGCCGACCAGCTGTCCCGGTCCGTGCCAGGTGATCTTGCCGCCGCGGTCGACGTCGACGACCGGTGTCCCGTCGACGGGGCGCTCGTGCGGCTCCGTGCGCTTGCCCGCCGTGAACACCGGCGCGTGCTCGAGCAGCAGGGTGGTGTCGGGGAGGACACCGTCGACCACCTGCGCGTGCACCTCGCGCTGGGCCTGCCAGCCGTCGAGGTAGCCGACGGCGTCGGGAGCGAAGCCCAGGTGCACGAAGCGCATGCCCCCACCGTATGCCGCGCGCACCGCTCCCGCTGCAGGGTGCACCCTTGAACCCATCCCGCCGATGGCGTTGCGGCGGGCTGCCCTACCCTGTCGGCATGCCCGCCGAGCCAGACGCGGCCCGCGCTGCCGCGCGCCGCCCCCGTCCCGTCCTGCTCCTCGCCGTCGCCGTCCTCCTCGGCTGGCTCGCCATCGGCTTCTTCGGCGGCCAGTACACCGGTCGCCTGTCCGAGGTGCAGAAGAACGACAACGCCTCGTTCCTGCCCAAGGACGCAGAGTCCACCGCGGTCATCGACGCGGTGGCGGAGTTCTCCGACGATCAGCAGATCCCCGTCATCCTCGTCGCCGAGAAGCCCTCGGACACACTCACGCCCGAGGACCTCTCGGCCCTCCAGGAGCTGGCGACCTCGGTCGAGACGCTCCCCCTGCCGGACCTCGGTGACGGCGTCACCATGGGGGACTACCTCGTCGGTGACGCACCGCTCACGCCGGTGCCGAGCGAGGACGGCCAAGCCGCGCTGATCGTCCTGCCGTTCGACGAGGCCGCGGCGTCGGAGGTGGTCGAGGAGCAGAGTCCTCTCGTCGTGGCGGCCGAGGCCCTGGGCGAGGCGGCGGATGCCGCGCTGGCAGGCACGCAGCTCACGGCATACGTCGGCGGTCCCGGCGGCCTCGTCGCCGACTTCTCCGCCGCGTTCGCCGGCATCGACGGCATCCTGCTGGGCGTGGCACTGCTGGTCGTGCTCGTCATCCTGCTCGTCGTCTACCGGAGCCCCATCCTCCCCCTGGCAGTCCTGGCCAGCGCACTCTTCGGCCTGAGCGCGGCCTCCGTGGTCGTCTACCAGCTCGCGGCCAACGACCTCATCGAGCTGTCGGGGCAGTCCCAGGGGATCATGTTCATCCTCGTCGTGGGTGCGGCGACCGACTACGCCCTGCTCCTCGTGAGCCGCTTCCGCGAGGAGCTGCACGACGAGGTCAACTCCTGGACCGCGCTGAAGCGAGCCTGGCGCGGGTCGGTGGAGCCGATCGTCGCCTCGGCGGCGACGGTGATCCTCGGGCTCCTCTGCCTCCTCCTCGCCGACCTCCAGAGCACGGCTGGTCTCGGTCCGGTCGGTGCGCTCGGCATCGCGGGCGCCCTCCTCGCCTCGTTGACGTTCCTCCCCGCGATCCTGTTGCTCTTCGGCCGAAAGGTGTTCTGGCCGTTCGTGCCCAAGCTCGACCACGTCCACTCCGAGGACAAGCTCGAGACGCGGTCGCTGTGGGGACGGGTCGCCGGACTGGTCGGCCGTCATCCCCGGCGCACCTGGGTGACGACCCTCGCCGTCCTCCTCGCAGCCGCGGCGTTCGCGCCGACGTTCAAGGCCGAGGGTGTGTCGATCGAGGAGACGTTCCTCACGACGGTGGACTCGGTCGAGGCCCAGAAGGCGATCGAGCGGCACTTCCCGGCCGGATCGGCGAACCCCGTGCAGGTGGTGACCCCGGAGGACACGGTCGAGGAGGCCCTCGCCGTCGTCACCGCGGACGAGGGGGTCGAGAGCGCCTTCGCCGGGCTGGTCGCGCCCGTGCCCGGTCAGCCACCGGCCCCGCCACCGGTCGTCGACGGACAGGTCCTCATCCAGGCGACGACCACGGGCGCCTCGGACAGCGCAGAGGCCGAGGAGACCGTCGAGCGCCTCCGCGTGGATCTCGACGCCGTGAGCACGGAGGCGATCGTCGGAGGCAACGCCGCCATCAACCTCGATGTGCTCGACGCGAGCGCTCGTGATCTTCGGGTCATCGTCCCGACGATCCTCCTGGTGATCTTCCTCGTCCTCTGCGTCCTCCTGCGTTCCGTCGTCGCCCCGCTGCTGCTCGTGGCCGCCAACGTCGTCTCCTTCGCCGCCACCATCGGCGTCGCCGCGCTGGTCTTCGAGTACGTCTTCGGCTTCGGCGGGAGCGACCCGGCCATTCCGCTCTACGGATTCGTGTTCCTCGTGGCGCTCGGCATCGACTACTCGATCTTCCTCATGACGCGCGTCCGGGAGGAGGCCGCCACCAGGGGCACGCGCCGCGGCATCCTCGTCGGCCTGGCGGTGACCGGCGGGGTGATCACCAGCGCCGGGATCGTGCTCGCGGCGACCTTCTCCGCGCTGTCGGTGCTGCCGCTCGTCTTCCTCGTGCAGATCGCCTTCATCGTCGCCTTCGGCGTGCTCCTCGACACCTTCGTCGTCCGGTCGCTCCTCGTGCCGGCGGCGGCGTACGACGTCGGGCCGAAGGTGTGGTGGCCGAGCCGGTTCGCCGCCGACACCGAGGTGCCCGAGGACGACGGCACCGAGGGGGCCGAGCCGGCTGTGGCCACCCGGGGTGCCGAACCGGTGCGGCCCTAGGCTGGTGGGCATGACGCGCGTCGGGCTCGCCGGGTACGGCTTCGCCGGGCGGGACATCCACAGGCCGGCGCTGCTCGAGGCAGGGTGCGACGTGGTGGCCGTATCTACCCGCAACCCCGAGCGGGCCGACGCGGCACGCGAGGACCTGCCCGGCGTCGAGGTCGTGGCCGACCTGGGCGCGCTCCTGGAGGTTCCCGGGCTCGATCTCCTGGTGCTCGCGACCCCGAGCGGTGGGCATGCGGAGCAGGTGCGCAGCGTCGTCGACGCCGGTCTCCCCTGCGTGGTCGACAAGCCGCTCGCCGTGGATGCCGTGACCGCGGCGGACGTCGTGCGCCACGCCGCCGACGCCGGGGTGCCGCTCACGGTCTTCCAGAACCGCCGTTACGACGCCGAGCAGGCGACGGTCGCGCGGGTCGTCACCGACGGGCTGGTCGGCACCGCGTTCCGTTACGAGATGAGGTGGGAGCGGTGGCGACCGGTGCCCAAGGACCGCTGGCGGGAGAACCTCAGCCCTGCCGAGGGCGGTGGCATCCTGCTCGACCTGCACACGCACCTCGTGGATGCCGCGGTGCAGCTGTTCGGTTCCGTCGCAACGGTGTTCGCCACGGTCACCGCGAGGACGACGCCCGCGGAGGACGACGCCTTCCTCGTCTGCCGTCACAGCAGCGGAGTCGTCTCCCACCTGGGGGCGACGTCCCTGTCCGGTGCCCCTGGACCGCGGGTCCGGCTGTTGGGCACCGAGGCTGCCTACGTCCTGGCCGACTTCTCCGGGGAGTTCCACCCCTGGAGCGGACAGGCGGACACCGATGCCGCGCAGGCCGGTTGGCTGTACCGCGGCGACGTGAGGGAGCCGGTCGAACGCGCCTCGTCGACCCAGGCGGACCTCTACCGGTCGGTGGTGACCGCCCTCGCGTCCGAGGACCCGCAGGGCGCGATGCCCGTGGACCCCTGGGACGCCGTGCACACGCTGGCCGTGATCGATGCCGCCCGCATCTCTGCCGCAGGGGAGCGCGTCGTCGTCGTGGACACCCCGCAGCGCTGAGCCGTCAGCGGACCCGGAGCCTGCGGGGCTCCACGCGCTCCTCGTGGATCCCGTCGCCGTCACGGGTGACGATGTAGGCCCCCTTGCCGTCGTGATCGGTGACCGCCTCGACCAGCTCGGTGCCGCGGTAGACCAGCCCCACCCCGTCGTCGGTGCAGTGGGTCTCCGGGAGCGTGCCGTCCGCGACGAGCCCGTGGACGGTCGGGCGCCGGGCCTCCTCGGAGTCGTAGTGCACGCCACAGCCGTACGGCAGGAGGCCGAGCCCGTTGGTCACCGGGCGGAGCTCGGGGCCGAAGGAGTCGGTGCAGCCGCCGACGTACCAGCAGATCGCCCCTGCCGACACGCCGGCGAGGACGACCCCGGCCTCCCAGGCCGCTCGCATGGGGGTGCGGAGGCCGTGGACGTCCCACACAGCCAGGAGGTTCGCGACCGAGCCTCCGTTGACCCAGACGACGTCCGCGTCGAGCAGGTGCCCCGCCACGTCGTCGAGGTTCGGCATCGGGTACATGTCGAGGCACGTCACGTCGAAGCCGGCGACCCGGCCGGCCTCCAGCGCCCAGTAGTTCATGTGGCGGGGGTCGCCCGAGGCGGTCCCCACGAAGGTCAGGCGAGGGCGGCGCCCCTCCGCACCGGAGAGCCCGACGGCGTGGTGGACGAGCCCGTCGAACTCGATCTGCGTCCTCCGCCCTGGGCTGTACCCGCCGGAAGTGGCGAGGATCGTCGGGGAGTCCGCTGGCATGTCGCCCACCCTATGGTTCGCGGGATGGCAGGTCCCTGTGGACAACTCCACGGGGCCTGCGTCCAAGGACGGCAAGGTGACTCCATGCAGAGGAGGGCGGAGCTCGGGGACGTTCCACGGTCGGACCCCTCCGGCTGGGACGACGGCCGGATGGGGCCGGTGCCGCAGGTGGAGCAGGAGCCGGACGTGCCCGTCGTGCCCGGTTTCGAGCTGGGACACGTGCTGGGACGGGGCGCGACGAGTGAGGTGTGGGCAGGTGCGGAGGTGGAGGGGGGTCGCCCCGTCGTCCTCAAGCTTGTCCACGCCACAGTGGACGCGGTGGATGCCGCCGCACGCGAGGCCTCGGTGTCGGCCCGTGCGGCATCCACCCACATCGTCCGCGTCGAGTCGTGCATCCCGCTGCCCGACGGCCGGGTGGCGCTCGTGATGCCGCACCTGAGCGGGGGAGCGCTCGACGGGCTGGTGCGGGCTCGGGGGCACCTCGCGGCAGGCGAGGTCGTCACCGCGCTTGCACCGGTCGCCTCCGCGATCGGGCGGCTGCACGACCTCGGCGTCGTGCACGGGGACGTCTCGCCGGGAAACGTCCTCCTCGAGGCCGACGGTCGACCCGTGCTCGGCGACCTCGGCCTGAGCCACGTCGTCGGGGACGTCTCTCCGGGTGTGTGGGGCACGGACGGGTACGTCGCACCCGAGGTCGTCCTGGGAGCCGACCCCAGCCCGGCGGCGGACGTCTACGGTCTGGGGGCGCTCGGGTGGCTCTGCCTCACCGGGCAGGCCCCTGGTCCGCCGGGCCTTCGAGCTGCGCTCGCGGACCTGAGCCGTGCCGGCCCGGGGGCCGCGGTGCTGGTCGAGGTTCTCGAAGCCGCCTCGTCCCCTCGACCCGAGGACCGGCCGACTGCCCACGAGCTGGCCTGGCAGCTCTTCCGCGCCGCCGAGCCGGTGGCCCTCGATCTCGTCCGGGACGACGACGCCGTCAGCGCGGTGACATATCGCCTGCGCGCTGCAGCAGGCACCGATCCTGAGCCCGAGCGGCGTGCTCGCCCGACCGCCCTTGTGCGCCTTCTCGACCGCCTCCGTCGGGTCCGCAGTCGCAGCAGGGGGAGGGTTCCCCGGCCGGGCGTCCGGGCCGCCCCCCGGGCGGCTCCGGCGCCGCGGGACCGGCAGCAGCCGCCACGTAGGGTCGTTCCCCGAGGGGCGGGGCGGCACGCCGCCCGCCATGACACCCGGCCACGGGGGTTGAGGCCGACCGCTGTCGCCGCCGGGTCGGTTCTCACGGCGCTCGTGCTGCTCCTGGTCCTGGTCCTCAGCGTTGCGGCGCTCGGTGGGGTGGACCGGTCGGCGCAGGCCCGTGGGGCCAGCTCAGCGGCACCGACCAGCAGGCCACCCTCGGAGACGGCAGCGGTGGCGACGACGCCCGATGACGTGCGGATGGACCCCAGGGCTCCGCAGCAGCGCCTGGCCGAGCTCCTCGAGCGGCTGGCCGAGCACCGCGCAGCGGCCTGGCGCGACGGCATACCGGCCCACCTGCACGGGTCCGACGCCCCACGGTCGCCGACGGCACTGCGTGAAGCCGCCGCGGTGGCTGAGATGGCACGTGCGGGGGTGCGCTACACCGGCATCCACTACTCCGTCCGCGACGCGAGCGTGGTCACCGCGTCCGGCCGGGAGGCGTTGGTCAGGGCGCGGATCGACACCTCCGCGTACGAGGTGGCCGGAGCTTCCGGGTCGACCTCACGCCCCGCGGTGCGCGGGGAGGAGGTTCTCGTTGCCCTCGTCCGGACCGATCTCGGCTGGCGGATCAGCGATGTGCGTCGTGCTCCGTGACGGCCGGCGGGTGGCGATTGGAGTCGGCACCGGGCCCCTTGGGTCCACGCCGTCAGTCCACCAGCCAGCGGGCCGCCGCGTCCAGGTCCGCATGGGCGAAGGCGTAGCCGCTGTCCCGCAGCGCGTCCCCGACGATGCGCTGGCTACCCAGGATCTCCGAGCTGAACTCGCCGAGCACGGCACGCAGGGCGAAGGAGGGCGCCGGAACGATCGAGGGCCTGTGCAGCGCACGGGCGACGGCCGCGGCGACCTCTCGCTGCCGCGCGGGCTGCGGTGCGGCGAGGTTCACCGGCCCGGTGACGTCCGGGCGGTCCAACAGGTGCAGCAGCGCACCGACCGTGTCGGGCAGCGTGATCCACGGCCAGAACTGCCGACCCGAACCAAGCGCGCCCGCCAGACCGAGCCGAGCGAAAGGCAGCAGCCTCCCCATCGCACCGCCTTCCCGACTCAGCACGATGCCGAAGCGAGGGAACGCGACGGAGGCCCCGGCATCCACGGCCGGTCGCGCCGAGCCCTCCCAGGCCAGCACGACCTCGGCGAGGAACCCCTCACCTGGTGGGCTGGCCTCGGTGAGCTCCTCGTCCCCGCGGTCCCCGTAGTAGCCGACGGCGGACCCAGAGACGAGCCGCACCGGGTGGTCGGCGGAGGCGACCGCCGTCGCGACGGCGTGGGTGCTGTCGGTGCGGGAGGCGAGGACCTCCCGCTTGTGTGCCGGGCTCCACCGCTTGTCACCGACCCCCGCTCCGGCCAGGTTGACGACGCCGTCGACCGCGTCGAGCACGTGCGGGTCGAGCACCCGGCTCGCCGGGTCCCACCGGACCTCGTCCGGTTCCCGGGGGGGCCTGCGGACCAGCCGGACCGTCTCATCACCGCGGGCGCGGAGCGCAGCGACGAGGGCCGTGCCGATGAGCCCGGATGATCCGGTGACGGCGACGCGAGCCATGGTGCTGTGGGAGGACCCGGTCAGAGACCGAGGTCCGCCTCGAAGGCACCTTCCTCGAGGCGCTGCTTCATCGTGGAGAGGAAGCGGGCGGCATCCGCGCCGTCGACGATCCGGTGGTCGTAGGACAGGGCGAGGTACACCATCGAGCGGATGGCGATGGTCTCGCCACCGTCCTCCGCGATGACGACGACGGGACGCTTGACGACCGCTCCGGTGCCCAGGATGGCGACCTGCGGCTGGTTGATGATCGGTGTGTCGAACAGCGCCCCACGGGACCCGGTGTTGGTGACGGTGAAGGTCCCACCGGCGAGGTCGTCGGGCATGATCTTGTTGCTCCGCGTGCGCTCGGCGACGTCGGCGATGGCCTTGGCCAGGCCGGCGATGTTGAGATCGCCGGCGTTCTTGATGACCGGCACGAGAAGGCCCTTCTCGGTGTCCACGGCCATACCGAGGTGCTCGGTCCCGTGGTACGTCACGGTGTCGTCATCGATGCTCGCGTTGACGGTCGGGTGTGCCTTGAGCGCCTCGACGGCGGCGAGCGCGAAGAACGGCAGGAAGCTGAGCTTGGTGCCCTCCCGCTGCGCGAAGTCGGCCTTCGCACGGTCGCGCAGTCTCGAGATGCGGGTGACGTCGACCTCGACGACCGTCGTGAGCTGTGCCGAGACCTGCAGTGACTCCACCATGCGACGCGCGATCGTCTTGCGCAGGCGGGACATCTTCTCGGTCGTGCCGCGCTTCGAGCCGTCCGTCGTCGTGGCAGCCGCGGTCGGCGAGGCGACCCCGGGGCCCTGGGGGGCCGGCGCGGATGCCGGCGCTGGTGCAGCCGGCTCGGGAGCCTTCGCCGCCTCGGCCGCGTCGAGGACGTCCTGCTTGCGGATCCGGCCACCGATGCCCGTGCCCGTCACGGTGGCGAGGTCGATGCCGTGGTCGGCCGCCAGCTTTCGCACGAGGGGGGTGACGTATGCCGCGGCATCACGGTCCGAGGCGTCCTCGTCCGAACCGGCCGGCCCCTCGGTCGAGCCGGCGACGCTCGTGGACGGACCGCCGGCGGGGGCCGGTGCCTGCGTCACCGCAGCGGCGGTCGCGGTGCCGTCGGCAGCGGCGGCCGCGCGGTCGGGGACGGCCTGGGCCGGTGCCTCGACGGAGGCTTCGGGCTTCGCGGGGCCGGACTCCGCGGACGGGGAGGTCTCGCTCTGCGGGGCGGCGGACGTCACCTGCGCGGCGGGAGCGGGCTCCTGCGCCGCGGGAGAAGGCTCCTGCGCCGCAGGTGCCGCTGGTTGCTGCGAGGCCCTGTCTGCGGGGGCAACCTCCTGCTCGGGCGGCGCCTGCTCCGCTGACTCCTGCGACGGCGCCGCAGCGGCTTGGGCGCCACCATCGCCACCACCGCCAGCTCCGCCAGTTCCACCGACGACGGCGAGGTCGGCACCGACGGGAACCGTCTCGTCCTCCTGCACGAGGATGGAGGTGAGGGTGCCGGCCACGGGGGAGGGGATCTCGGTGTCGACCTTGTCCGTCGAGACCTCGAGCAGTGGCTCGTCGACGGCCACCTCGTCGCCCTCGGCCTTCAGCCAGCGGGTGATGGTCCCCTCGGTCACGGACTCGCCGAGCGCCGGCATCTTCACGGTCGTGCCGTCCCCGGACCCCGAACCTCCGCTCCCTGCACCGGAACTCGCAGTGGTCGCGCCGGCGCCAGCCGTTGCCTCACTGCCCTGGTCGCCGGTCGGCGCAGGTTGCTCCGGTGCCGAGTCCTGCGCCTCGATCGGCGCGCCTCCCGCCGGTTGGTCCGAGGCGGCCTGCGGCTCGTTGGAGCCGTCGTCGTCCGTCAGCTGCGGTTCCGCTGGCTCCTGGCCACCCTCGTCGCCCGCCTGCGCGACCGCGTTCCCGTCGGCCGGGTCGCCCACCGCGTCGGCCGGCCCGGACGCGTCGGCGGACTGCCCCGCGCCCTGCTCCACACCACCGCCGGCCGCCCCGGCGGCTCCGTCGCCGACGACCGCGAGGTCGGCTCCGACAGGGACCGTGTCGTCCACCTGCACGAGGATCTCCTGGAGAGTGCCGGCCACCGGCGAGGGGATCTCCGTGTCGACCTTGTCCGTGGACACCTCGAGGAGGGGCTCGTCGACCTCCACGCTGTCGCCGACGTCCTTGAGCCACCGCGTCACGGTCCCCTCGGTGACGGACTCGCCCAGCGCAGGCATCTTCACGCGTTCTGACATCGGGACAGCTCTCCTTCGTGGCCGGTGGCCCTAGTCACTCTAGTTGTGTGCGTGGAGGGGTTTCCCGGCGAGCGCCAGGTGGGCTTCACCCAGCGCTTCGTTCTGCGTGGGATGGGCGTGCACGAGTCCCGCGACGTCCTCCGCGTGGGCCTCCCAACCGACGACGAGCTGCGCCTCACCGACCTGCTCACCGATCCTTGAGCCGACCATGTGCACGCCGACGACGGGCCCGTCCTTGACCCGTACGAGCTTGACGAAGCCGGCCGTGCGGAGGATCTGGGACTTGCCGTTACCACCCAGGTTGTACTCGACGGTCTGGACCTCGTCCCCGTGCGCCGCCCGGGCCTGTTCCTCCGTGAGGCCGACGGAGGCGACCTCGGGGTCGCAGTAGGTCACGCGCGGGATCGTCGACTCGACGACGGGGGCGGGGTTGAGCCCAGCGATGTCCTCCGCGACGAAGATCCCCTGGGCGAACCCACGGTGCGCGAGCTGGTGGCCCGGCACGATGTCGCCGACGGCATACACACCGTCCGTCGAGGTGCGGCACCGCTCGTCCGTGACGACGAAGCCGCCCTCGAGCGTCACCCCGGCCTCCGCGTAGCCCAGCCCGTCGGTGACCGGCCCACGGCCGACCGCCACGAGGAGGATGTCGGCGGCGAGCTCGTCGCCGCCGTCGAGCCGGACCGTGACGGCGTCGCCGTCGTCCTTCACCGCATCGAAACGCATCCCGGAACGGACCGTGATACCGCGCTTGCGGAACGCCCGCTCGAGGGCCTTGCTGACAGCTGGTTCCTCCGCGGCCACCAGCCGGGGGAGGGCCTCGACGATCGTCACCTCGGCGCCGAACGAGCGCATCGCCGAGGCGAGCTCCACGCCGATGACCCCTCCACCGAGGACGACGACGCGGTCCGGCACGTGGTCGAGGCCGATCGCCTCGTCACTCGTCATGACGCGCCCGCCGATCTCGAGGCCGGGCAACGTGCGCGCGTAGGACCCGGTCGCGAGCACGACGTGGCGGCCGACGAGCCGCCGGTCGCCGACGACCACCGTGGTGCCGTCCTCGAGCCGCCCCTCGCCCTCGACGTAGTCCATCCTGCTGGCCGTCACCAGTCCCTGCAGCCCCTTGTGCAGCCGCCCGACAATTCCCTCGCGGTATGCCGTCACCGCGGGCATGTCGATGCCGGTCAGCGTCGCGCGCACCCCGAACTGCCCGGCGTCGCGGGCCGCGTCGGCCACCTCGGCGGCGTGGAGCAGCGCCTTGGTCGGGATGCAGCCGCGGTGCAGGCACGTGCCACCGAGCAGGTCCCTCTCGACGAGCGCGACGCTCATCCCGAGCTGGGCGGCGCGCAGGGCGCACGCGTAGCCGCCGCTCCCGCCCCCGAGGACGACGACGTCATGGGTGGTCTCGGCGGTGGCCGGCATCCGTGCTCCCTTGCTGTGGCGACGGTGGGCGCCGGCGGCGGGGATGGTGCCGTCCGGACCCTGCCACGCATCCTTCCATCCCGGTGCCAGCCGCAGCACGTGCCCGCTCCTCGAGGTGGTGACCGGGCCGGCACGGGCCACGCCCTATCGTGTGCGCATGGCGTGGTGGAGACGCGGCCGCGGTGAGCGGGGAGCGCACGGGAGGAGCGACCTCTCCGGCGCGCGAGCGCATCTCGAGGACTTCGCCCGGTCACGCCGAGGTGTGGAGGCGTACGTCGAGCCGGCGACGAACGTCACCGCGACGACGGTCGTCCTCATCGCGCACGACGGCGAGTGGACCCGGCGGGCACTGCCCTCACGTCCGGTGGCCTTCGACGTCGCCCGTTCGCTCGACATCCCGGTGTACGACGTCAACCTCACCGGCTACCCCCGTCGGATGCGGGAGTGGACCTCGCGTCAGCGACGTCCCAAGCAGCGCTGAGCGCGCCTCTCCAGGCTCGACGGACGTGACGGGTCGGATGCCGCCTGTGGTGCCCGTGGTGGAGGAGCCGCCACCGGGCGTGCGAGGGTTGGGGTGACCGCCCGTCCGACGGAAGGACCCCTGATGTCAGCCCGGAAGAAGCCCCGCCCCGCCGTCGACGACGAGGTGAAGGCCAAGTACCGCGCGGCGCTGGACGCCAAGAAGTCCCACGGTGGCAAGGACGTCTCGGATCACGCCGAGCACACCAAGGTCGACCATGCACACGGGCCGGAGGCCACCGCGACGCAGCAGATGTTCCGTCGCAAGTCCGGCGGCTGACCGCCCACGCTTCCCCGACCTCGTCTGTCAGAACGTCGGCCGGACGCCGTGTCGACGGCGTGTCGCGACCGCCTGACAGACGAGGTCGGGGAGGCGGGGGCCGGGAGGGTTGTCAGGAGGCCGAGGACTCCACGAGCGCGAGCAGGGTGCCGACGCCGAAACCGGTGCCGCCCTTCGGTGTGTGCCCCTTCGGGTCCTTGCCGTTGAATGCCGGCCCCGCGATGTCGACGTGGGCCCACGGGATGCCCTCGCCGACGAACTCCTTGAGGAACAGGCCGGCGGTGAGCATCCCGGCATCCCGGTCGCCCTTGTGGGCGATGTCGGCCGTGGGGGTGTCGAGCTTGGAGCGCAGCTCCGCCGGCAGCGGCATCGGCCAGGCGCTCTCTCCGGCCGCATCCGCCGCGTCGACGACGCGCGCGCGGAAGTCGTCGTCGTTGGCCATGACCGCCGCGATGTCAGTACCGAGGGCGACGACCTGTGCGCCGGTCAGCGTCGCGATGTCGACGATCCAGTCGGGCGACTTCTCGCTCGCGAGGCAGAGGCCGTCTCCCAGCACCATCCGGCCCTCCGCGTCGGTGTCGAGGATCTCCACGCTCGTGCCGTTCCTCATGATGACGACGTCGCTGGGGCGCTGCGCCGTGCCGCTCGGCATGTTCTCCGCGAGGCACAGGTAGCCGGTCACGGCTACCGGGAGGTCGAGCTCGGCGGCCGCGAGCACGGTCGCTGCCACCGCGGCGGCACCGGCCATGTCGCACTTCATCGTCACCATGCCGGTCGCGGGCTTGATGTTGAGACCCCCGGAGTCGAACGTGATGCCCTTCCCGACCAGGGCCACCGACGCCTTCGGATCGGTCGGTGACCACGACATGGTGACGATCCGCGGCGGGTTGACGGATCCCTGGCCCACCCCGGTGATCCCACCGAAGCCACCCTTGGCGAGCGCCTTCTCGTCGAGCACGGACACGGACAGCCGGGCAGTCGACGCCGAGGCGCGCTTCTTGACGTTGTTGGCGAAGGACTGCGGGTTGAGGTGGTTCGGTGGGGTGTTGACGAGGTCACGGGCCCAGTCACGAGCCCGTCCCAGCGCCTCGGCCCGAGCGACTGCCTCCTTCGCCGCCTTCCCCTGTCCCGCGCCGGACACGACGAGCACGCGCGGTCCCGAACCGGTTCGCTGACCACCACGAGAGGCCCCGCCGCGGCGCGGGCCGAGGGGGGCGGACTTGTCGTAGACGTAGCACCCGGCATACGCGCCGTCCGCCACAGCGGCGAGGGACTCGACATCGGGGGTGGGGAGCGCGACGGCGACCGCCTTCTTGCTGCACACGGTGCGCAACGCCGCACCGGCCGCCGTCCGCAGCGTCGCATGCCGGTATGCCGTGCCATCCCGCGTACCGTCGCCGAGCCCCGTCACGACCACCGACGTGGCAGTGACCCCGGGGACGGCGACGATGCGCACGACCTCGTCCGCCTTCCCGCTCGCCTCCACGTCCGAGAGGACGGCCCGGAGGTGGTCGACGGCCTTGGGCGGCAGGCCGTGGCCCTCCGCCAGGTCCGCACCGTCCGAGGCTCGGACGGAGCCGACCACGAGGGCATCGACAGGCAGCTCGGCGGGTGTGCGGGTGGTGAGCGACAGGGAAGTCATGGGCGCACACTATCGACCGGCGGAGGCGGCACCGGCAGGCGGTAACGTGCCGACCATGACCGACCTCCTGCACTCCCCGATCCACGACCGACACGTCGCGCTCGGCGCGAAGATGGCGGACTTCGGGGGCTGGTCGATGCCGATCGAGTACCCGGGCGGCGGCGTCGTGGCAGAGCACACGGCGGTCCGCGAGCGGGTCGGCATATTCGACGTCTCGCATCTCGGCAAGGCGAGGGTGTCCGGGCCGGGGGCGGCCGACTTCGTCAACCGGTGCCTCACCAACGACCTGCGCCGCATCGGCCCCGGGCGCGCGCAGTACACGATGTGCTGCACCGAGACCGGCGGGGTCGTCGACGACCTCATCCAGTACCTCCGTTCCGACGACGACGTGTTCCTCATCCCGAACGCCGCCAACACGGCGCGGGTGGTCGAGCTGCTCGCCGCCGCCGCGCCCGAAGGGCTCGTCGTCGAGAACCTCCATGACCGTTACGGCGTCATCGCCGTGCAGGGGCCCAGCTCGGATGCCGTCCTGCGTCGTCTGGGGCTGCCCGTGGACCACGACTACATGAGCTTCGTCGAGACCGAGTGGGAGGGCCTGCCGGTCATCGTCTGCCGCACCGGCTACACGGGGGAGCGCGGCTACGAGATCGTCCCGCCCTGGGAGGTCGCCGGGTCGGTGTGGGACGAGCTCGTGGCCGCCGTCAGCGGGCACGGTGGCCTGCCGTGCGGGCTCGGCGCACGGGACACGCTCCGCACCGAGATGGGCTATCCGCTGCACGGGAACGACCTGTCGCTCGACATCACCCCCGTCATGGCGGGTGCCGCCTGGGCGGTGGGGTGGGACAAGCCCGCGTTCTGGGGGAAGGACGCGCTCACGGCGGAGCGTGCCGCCAAGCAGAGCCGCCTCATGCGCGGCCTCGTCGCGAGCGGTCGGGGCATCCCCCGTTCGCACTGCGAGGTCAAAGACGCAGCGGGGACCGTCGTCGGTGAGGTGACCTCCGGCACGTTCTCGCCGACGCGCAAGCAGGGAATCGCCCTGGCTCTCCTCGACCGGTCGGTGACCCTGGGCGACGAGGTGGTCGTTGACGTCCGGGGCCGCGAGGTCCCGGCCACGGTCTCGAAGCCCCCCTTCGTCGAGGTGGGGGTGCGAGAGCGGTGAGCGAGCGATGGACCTGGAGCTACGAGGGGCCCGACGGTTCAGCGATGGCCGGTGAGGGGCTCAGCGAGGCCACCTTCCCCACGCAGTCGGACGCCGAGAGCTGGTTCGGCGAGGTGTGGCACGACCTCGCCGAGTCCGGGGTCGCGGCGGTGACCCTGTACCGGAACGGCGAGAGGGTGTACGGGCCGATGAGCCTCGAGGCGGCTCCCTGACCCGTCCTCTTGCTCACTCGGGGTACTGCCCCCGGGACACGAGCGCCCGCGGCATCCGGGAGCGGCGCAGCTGGAAGGCGCGCATCGCGGCATACATGCCGTTGCCCTTCGCCCGGGCCGCCTCCTCGCCGAACTTGGCGGCCAGCTTCTTGCGCAGCCGGCGCCACATGAAGAAGGTGTCGAGGACGGCGACGAGCAGCACGCTGTAGGTGAGCAGCATGACGAAGAAGAGGATCGTGCTCGTGCGGATGAAGCTGAGCGCCAGCACGACGAGCATGACCGGGAGCATGAACTCGGCGAGGTTCCACCGTGCGTCGATGTGGTCGCGCATGTAGCGGCGGACGGGTCCCTTGTCGCGGGGTGGGAGGCCGGACTCGTCTCCGGTCATCATCGCGTGGCGGGTCTTCGCCAGCTGCGCGTTGCGGGTGGCCCGGTCGACCTGCTTGGCCTTCTTGCGGTCCGCGACGACGAGCGGTTGCCGGCGAGCCGCCTCCTGGTCCCGCCGCTTGGGCGTGGGGCGGTTCTTGGCACCCTCCCGCTGCCGGTGCGCCTCGTCGGTGAGCTGCGCGTTGGTGGTCTTGCTGCGTCCGAACACGTCCCCCACTCTAGGTGCAGCGGATGAATGCCGTGCAGACGGCCGCGGTCGGCGCCGCCACCCGTGGGTAGGGTCGGATCCGTGACCGACGTCCTCGCCACGGACCAGATCGCCACCCTGCGTTCGCGCGTCCACGACCTCATGCCGGGCCTTCGCGCCGACCTCGAGGCCCTCACCCGGATCCCGAGCGTCAGCCTGGACGCCTTCGACCAGGCGCACGTGGAGGAGAGCGCCGAGGCCACGGCGGCGCTGCTGCGTGCGGAAGGCCTCGACGTCGAGATCGTCCGCGAGGGTGGTCGCCCCGCCGTTCTCGGTCACGCCGACGGTCCGCCCGGGTCGCCGACGGTGATGCTGTACGCGCACCACGATGTCCAGCCGCCGGGGGAGGCGGAGCTGTGGGACAGCCCACCGTTCGAGCCCACCGAGCGCGAGGGCCGCCTCTACGGCCGTGGCGCGGCCGACGACAAGGCCGGGGTCATGGCGCACGTGGCCGCCCTCCGCGCGCACGGGGGCGACCTGCCGGTCGGAGTCGTCGTCTTCGTCGAGGGGGAGGAGGAGATCGGCTCGGGCTCGCTGCCGACGATCCTCGAGCGGCACGGCGACCGGCTGCGGGCCGACGCGATCGTGCTCGCCGACTCCACCAACTGGGCGATCGGAGAACCGGCCCTCACCACGACCCTGCGCGGCACGGTGCGGGCCGTCGTCACCGTGACGACCCTCGACCACGGCGTGCACTCCGGCATGTTCGGCGGCGCGGTGCCCGACGCCCTCACGGCCCTGGTGCGGCTGCTCGCGGGGCTGCACGACGATGCCGGAGACATGACCGTGCCGGGGCTCTCGTCGGGAGAGGCGGCCGACCTCGACTACTCCGAGGAGCGGCTGCGGCAGGAGTCCGGCCTGCTCGACGGGGTCTCGACGATCGGCACCGGGCCCCTGCTGTCGCGGATCTGGACGAGGCCGTCGATGACGACGATCGGCATCGACGCCCCCTCCGTGGCCCACGCGTCGAACACCCTGGTGCCGAGCGCCTCGGCCAAGCTCTCGATGCGCATCGCGCCGGACCAGGACGACCGCGCGGCGTTCGAGGCGCTGCGCGACCACCTCCTCGCCACCGCGCCGTGGGGCGCCCGCGTCGACGTGACGCTCGACGAGCACGGGCTCGGGTTCGCCGCCGACGCCAGCGGGCCGATCTACGACCAGGCGCGCGCGGCGTTCCATGACGCGTGGGGTGTGGAGCCGGTCGACATCGGTGTGGGTGGGTCCATCCCGTTCGTTGCCGCGTTCGCCCAGCGCTTCCCCGACGCCGCGATCCTCGTCACCGGCGTCGAGGACCCCGACGCCAGGGCGCACGGCGCCAACGAGTCCCTGCACCTGGGGGAGTTCGAAAGGGTCTGCCTCGCCGAGGCCGTGCTCCTCGCCCGCCTGGGAGCCATTCCCCACGAACCGCGGCCTAGCAGGAGCGCCCCGTGACCGGGTGGCGACGCGCCGAACCTGGAGAGGAGATGGGATGAGCCAGGGAACGTACGTCGAGGAGTCGTTCACGCGCGACACGACCTACATCGACGACCGGATCACCAGCACCGGGTCTGGTGAGAACGAGTGGCCGGTGGAGCCGGGCCGCTACCGCCTCGTCGTCGCGCGGGCGTGCCCGTGGGCGAACCGGGCGATCATCGTCCGCAGGCTCCTCGGCCTGGAGGATGTCATGTCGATGGGGATCTGCGGGCCGACCCACGACGCCGACAGCTGGACCTTCGACCTCGACCCTGACGGGTTGGATCCGGTGCTCGGCATCCCGCGGCTCAAGGACGCCTACGAGGCGCGGTTCCCCGGGTACCCGAGGGGGATCACCGTGCCGGCCGTCGTCGAGGTCTCGAGCGGGAAGGTCGTCACCAACAACTTCCCGGTCATCACCCTCGACCTGTCGACCCAGTGGGGCGAGCACCACAGGGACGGCGCACCCGACCTGTACCCGGAAGCCCTGCGCGAGGAGATCGACACCGTCAACAAGCGGGTGTACACCGAGGTGAACAACGGCGTCTACCGCTGCGGCTTCGCAGGGACCCAGCGGGCCTACGACCGCGCCTACGACCGGCTCTTCACCGCGCTGGACTGGCTGGAGGAGCGGCTCGCGACGCAGCGCTACCTCGTGGGCGACACGATCACCGAGGCGGACGTGCGGCTGTTCACGACGCTGGCGCGCTTCGACGCCGTCTACCACGGGCACTTCAAGTGCAACCGGACCAAGCTCACCGAGATGCCGGTGCTCTGGGCCTACGCCCGCGACCTGTTCCAGACACCGGGCTTCGGCGACACCACCGACTTCGTGCACATCAAGAGCCACTACTACGAGGTGCACCGCGACATCAACCCGACCGGGGTCGTGCCGAAGGGTCCCGACCTGTCCGGATGGGGGGAGCCTCACGGGCGCGAGCAGCTCGGCGGCCGGCCGTTCGGCGACGGCACCCCGCCCGGTCCGCCGCCGGATTGCGAGCGGGTGCCGACGGCGCACAACCCCCACCTCGGGGAGGACGGGCTCGTCCGCGTCTGAAGCTCGCGGCGAAAGTCGCGACCTGGGGGTGTCAACCTCGGGCGCCGGTGCGGGACCTGGGTGCATGGGACGTCCTCAGTCGGAGGTGGTCATACGGGAGGTTCCGCTGGCTGCGGGCCTTGCACCACCCGGGATGGAACGCGAGGAGGCTTTCGGCGTGCTGTTCCGGAAGCATGGGAAGGGCTCGTGCGCCTGGCCTACTGCCTTCTCGGCGACCGGGAGTCCGCAGAGGGCGCGGTGCATGAGGCGTACCTGTCGCTGTACCGGAACTGGGACAGCCTGCGCGACGGAGTACATCCTCGACGACGACGGTGACGGAACGGTCGCCCCCGACCAGCGGGGACCGTCACCGTCCGACCGGACGGCGCCATCGAGCTCCGGCCGTCGGAGGGAACGCCGTGCGACACGACGTACTCGCGCCTGATGACCACGGGCGCCACCTTGGCGGCGGAGCTGGCGGACTCCAGCGGTGGCCGAATCGGTGCGGCACGCGACACCTGGATCCGCCTCAACTGACGGGCTCCCCGACTTCGTCTGCCAGATTGCCGGCCGGACGCGCAGAACACGGCGTGTCGCGGCATCCCCGCAGACGAAGTCGGGGAGGCGGGGGGCGGGGAGCGGGGTCGGCCCGGCGGGGCGGTCAGTCGCGGCTGGTCTCGCCCGGCAGGGCGAGCATCTGGTCGAGGGCTACGCGGGCCCAGTGGGCCACCTGCTCCTCGACCCGGATCGCGTTGACGACCCGACCGTCCACGAGCGACTCCAGCGCCCAGACGAGGTGGGGCAGGTCGATGCGGTTCATCGTCGAGCAGTAGCAGACGTTCTTCTCGAGGAAGGCGATCCGCTGCTCGGGGAACTGGGCCGCGAGCCGGCGAACGAGGTTGAGCTCGGTCCCCACGGCCCACGCCGTCCCGGGCGGCGCGGCGGCGATCGTGCGGATGATCCTCTCCGTGGAGCCCACCTCGTCGGCCAGCTCGACGACCTCGTGCCGGCACTCCGGGTGCACGATGATCCGAACGTCGGGGATGTCCCGGCGGGCTGCCTGCACCGCCTCCACCGAGAAGCGTCCGTGCACGGAGCAGTGGCCGCGCCACAGGATCATCGTCGCGGCGCGCAGCTGCTCAGCGGTCAGACCTCCCATGGGGCGGTGCGGGTCCCAGACGACACAGTCCTCGAGAGGACCACCGAGGTCGCGGACGTAGGTGTTCCGGCCGAGGTGCTGGTCGGGCAGGAAGAGCACCTTGCCGCCCGAGCCCGCCCGGCCCAGCGCCCACGTCAGTGCCGTCCGGGCGTTGGAGGAGGTGCAGACCGTCCCACCGTTGCGACCCGTGAACGCCTTGATGGCGGCGGAGGAGTTCATGTAGGTCACCGGCACCGTGAGGTCTGCGACGCCCGCCTCGGCCAGCTCGTCCCAGCACTCCTCCACCTGGTCGATCGCGGCCATGTCGGCCATCGAGCACCCCGCGGCCAGGTCGGGCAGGACGACGGTCTGGCTGTCGGCGGTGAGGATGTCGGCGGACTCGGCCATGAAGTGGACGCCGCAGAAGACGACGTACTCGGCGTTCGGCCGCGCCGCCGCCTCCTTCGCGAGCTTGAACGAGTCACCCGTGACGTCGGCGAACTCGATGACCTCGTCGCGCTGGTAGTGGTGGCCGAGGACGAAGGCGCGGTCGCCGAGGGCGGCGCGTGCCGTCCGGGCCCGCGCGACGAGATCGGGGTCCGACGGGGCCGGCAGGTCCCCGGGACACTCGACACCCCGCTCGGTGGCGAGGTCGCGCCCGTGCCCCAGCACGAGGAGGGGGAGCGGCGCGGGAGCCGAGCCGGCGGTCGTCGTCACCCCTTGATCGTATGCCGTCGGCTCCGTCCACCCGGACGCCCGGGCACCGATACCCTCACCGGGTGCGCGTGCTCATCGCCCCCGACTCCTTCGGGTCCACGCTCGGTCCGGTGCAGGCGGCGACGGCGATGGCGCAGGGCTGGTTGGACGCCGCGCCGCACGACGAGCTCGAGCTGCTGCCCCTCTCCGACGGGGGTCCCGGGTTCCTCGACGTCCTCGCGCGGGCCCTCGGCGGCACCACCGTCGCGACCACCGTCAGCGACCCCCTGGGGCGCGAGGTGCCCGCCGCGGTGCTCGTCGTGGACGACGGAGGCAGGCGGACGGCATACGTGGAGGCGTGCCAGGCCACCGGCCTGCACCTCCTCGCCGCGGACGAGCGCGACCCCGGTCTCACGAGCACGTGGGGTGTGGGGGAGCTCCTCGAGACCGCCGTCGCGGAAGGAGCGCGGCGAGTGGTCGTCGGGGTCGGTGGGGGGAGCACGAACGACGGTGGCGCCGGCCTGCTGGCTGCCCTCGGGGCCGGGCCGGACTCCGCGCTCGCCCGCGGAGGCCTGGCCCTGGCGGACGCACCCGACGACGCCCTGCTCGCCCTGCCGGCCGTCCTCGACCGCTTCGCGGACGTGGAGATCGTGCTCGCCACGGACGACGAGACACCACTGCTCGGGCTCCAGGGGACCAGCGCCGTCGAGGCGCCCCGCAAGGGCGCCTCCCCGGAGCAGGCGCAGGCGCTCGAGGCGGCCCTCGGCCACTTCACCGACCTCGTCGTCCGCGCCCTGCCGAGCATCCCTGTGGACCTCCTCACCGGCCGACCACGCCGGATGGAGCGGGAGGTCGGGGCAGGGGCCGCCGGGGGGCTCGGCTACGCCCTGCTGGTCCTCGGTGCGCGGCGTGTCGGCGGCGTGGACCAGGTCCTGCGTGACTGCGGCTTCCGGGTGGCCGTCGCCCGCAGCGACCTCGTCGTCACCGGCGCCGGCAAGGTCGACTGGAGCACCCTGCGGGGTTCGGTCGTCTCCGGTGTGGCCGCCGCCACCCTCGAGACCGGCCGACCCACGGTGCTGGTCGCCGGAGAGTGCCTCGTGGGTCGCCGGGAGACGATGAGCCTCGGACTGGCCGGCACGTATGCCGTCGCCGACACGCCGCGCGATGTCGAGGCGATGGTCGCGGACCCGGTGGCCACCCTCGCCGCACGCACCGCGCGCGTCGCCCGGACGTGGTCGCCGGGCCGCTGAGGCCGCCCGGGGAGGACGCGTCGCCCCCGTGTGGCGGCTCGGTGCCGGTGCTGACGGCCCGGCGACGTATCCTTGACGTGCCCGGGGAACACCGGCAGCCCCTCGGGGGTTGTCCCCGTCGACCGGGCCCATGTCAGGCCACTGCCAGCACGAGGAGTGCACCCCATGAGCGACCAGCTCCAGACCACCCAGGCCGGGACCGACGAGGCCGCCGCGCACGGTGTCGTCCTCACGGACGTCGCGGCGGGCAAGGTCCAGTCCCTGCTCTCGCAGGAGGGGCGCGACGACCTGCGTCTGCGTGTCGGCGTCCAGCCCGGCGGCTGCTCCGGGCTCATCTACCAGCTCTACTTCGACGAGCGCACGCTCGACGGTGACCTCGTCCGCGACTTCGGAGGGGTCGAGGTCGTCGTGGACCGGATGAGTGCCCCCTACCTCGAGGGCGCGACGATCGACTTCGCCGACACCATCGAGAAGCAGGGCTTCACCATCGACAACCCCAACGCCGGCAGCTCCTGCGCCTGCGGCGACAGCTTCAGCTGACGAGCACCCCGAGAGGGCCCGAGCCACGGTCGTGGCGCGGGCCCTCTCGTCGTCCCGCCTCGTCGCGTGCGCTGTAGGTTCGGTGGCGTGCAGATCGCCGTGACCGGGTCCATCGCGACCGACCACCTCATGACCTTCCGTGGCAGCTTCTCCGACTCCCTCGTCGTCGAGCAGCTCGACAAGATCTCCGTGAGCTTCCTCGCCGACACCCTCGAGATCCGGCGTGGGGGGATCGCGGGCAACATCTGCTTCGGGATGGCGGTCCTCGGGGTACGGCCGATCCTCGTGGGCGCTGCCGGGGAGGACTTCGCCGACTACCGCAGCTGGCTCAGCCGGCACGGAGTCGTCACCGACCACGTGCACATCTCCGAGTCGAAGCACACCGCGAGGTTCGTGTGCACAACGGACGACACGATGGCCCAGATCGCCACGTTCTACGCCGGCGCCATGTCCGAGGCGCGGATGATCGAGCTCGGCCCGATCCAT
>JAQSWG010000103.1 GCA_029266735.1 Ornithinibacter sp. | reverse complement strand
GCTCGTGCTCGTCGGCGGTGCGCTCGGCGACCGGCTGGGGCGCCGGCGGGTCTACCTCGTCGGCGTCACCTGGTTCATGGTCGCGTCCGGCCTGTGTGCTCTCGCCCAGACACCCGGTCAGCTCGTCGCCCTCCGCGTGCTGCAGGGCGTCGGCGCCGCCCTGCTCACACCCGGAGCGCTCTCCCTCATCCAGGCCTCGTTCACCGCGAAGGACCGGGCCCCGGCGATCGGGACGTGGGCCGGATTCTCCGGCATCGCCTCGGCCCTCGGCCCCATCCTCGGTGGGTGGATCGTCGACACGACGACGTGGCGCTGGATCTTCGCGATCAACGTCCCCCTGTGCATCGGGGTTCTCGCCCTCACCTGGTACGCCGCTCCCGAGAGCCGTGACCCCGACCACTCGGGGCGGTTCGACGTCCCGGGGGCCGGCCTCACGGTGGTGTCGCTCGGTGCCCTGACCTACGCCCTGACGGCCACGACCGAAGCGCCCGCCGGTGTGGTCGCGCTCGCGTACGCCGTGGCCGTCGCGGCAGCGACGGCGTTCCTCGTCCGGGAACGGCGGACGGCACACCCGTTGGTTCCCCTGGGGCTGTTCCGCTCCCGGGTGTTCTCGGCGGCCAACGGCATGACGCTGCTCGTCTACGGAGCCCTCGGCGGGGTGTCGCTCTTCACCGTCCTCCAGCTCCAGGCGGCCGGGTGGACCGCACTCCAGGCCGGGCTGTCGGGACTGCCGATGACCCTCGCCCTGCTGTTGCTGTCCTCGCGGGCGGCGGCGCTCTCGGCCCGGATCGGCCCCCGGATCCCGATGACGCTCGGCCCGCTCATCTGCTCCGCGGGAACCCTCCTGCTGCTCGCGGTCGGGCTCGACGCGACCTGGCTCGACGTCCTGCCGGGCATGACCGTCTTCGCCCTCGGTCTCGCGCTGCTCGTCTCACCGCTCACCGCGGCGGTGCTGGACGCTGCCCCCGACCGGGTCGCCGGCGTCGCGAGCGGTGTCAACAACGCCGTCGCCCGCGCCGGGTCGCTCCTCGCCGTAGCGGCCCTGCCGGCGCTCGTGGGGCTCGCCGGTGACGAGTACCTCGACCCGGCGGCCATGACGAGTGGTTACCGGGGGGCCATGCTCTGGTGCGCGGCCCTGCTCGCAGCCGGCGGCGTCATCAGCTGGTTCGGGCTGGGCCGAGCAGAGCGTCGGTGACGAAGTCGGCAACGGCGTCGTCGCCCTCCACGCTGACCTGCGACTCCGCTCTCCTCCAACCGTTTCGCGAGGATGCCGGTTCGTCGCGGTCCGTGACGCGGTCATTGCTTCCGTGCTCGTTCATCGCTGTCGTCCTCCGAGCCGTCGGGTGCTCCGCTACCCGTGGTCCTCCCGACCGACTCCTCGAGCCAGGCGGCATACCGGGCATCGGCGGCAACGACCGGGACAGCGAGCACCTCGGGAGTGTCATAGGGGTGTTCGGCGAGGACCCTCTCCCGGATTGCCTCGAAGCGCTCCGCTGTCGACACGATGAGGAGCAGGTGCTCCGGCGTCGCCTCCACCACCCCCTCCCACCGGTAGACGGAGGTGACCCCGGGCAGCACCTTGGCGCAGGCAGCCAGGTGCTCCTCCACCAGGAGGTGCGCCAGGCGGCCGGCGGTGTCTGCGTCCGGGGCCGTGACCCGGACCTCCACGTATGCCGTCTGCTCCCCCATGCCGGGATCAGACGTCGGCTCGGTGGAAGTTCTGGAAGCTCCGGCTGGCCGTCGGGCCACGCTGGCCCTGGTAGTGCGAGCCGTGCGTCGCCGACCCGTACGGGTTCTCCGCCGAGGACGAGAGCCGGAAGAAGGCGAGCTGACCGATCTTCATGCCAGGCCACAACATGATCGGCAGGGTCGCGACGTTCGAGAGCTCGAGCGTGACGTGGCCGGTGAAGCCGGGGTCGACGAAGCCAGCCGTCGCGTGGGTCAGCAGCCCCAGACGCCCCAGGCTCGACTTGCCCTCGACCCGGGCCGCGAGGTCGTCGGGGAGCGAGATCGTCTCGAGCGTGCTGCTGAGGACGAACTCTCCCGGATGCAGCACGAAACCCTCGCTCGGGTCGACCTCGACGAGGCGGGTGAGGTCGGCCTGGTCCTGGGACGGGTCGATCACCCGGTATTTGTGGTTGTCGAAGAGCCGGAAGAACTTGTCGAGCCGCACGTCGATGCTGCTGGGCTGGATCATCGTGGGGTCCCAGGGGTCCAGACGGACCCGTCCCCCCTCGATCTCGGTCCTGATGTCACGGTCGGAGAGCAGCACGCCGTCAGGCTACCGGTGGGGTCCTCGGGGTGGGTTAGACTTCCCGCCGCTGGGGAGGTCCGCAGGGCGGTCTCGCGCCCGGCACGCCGATGTAGCTCAATGGTAGAGCGCCAGCTTCCCAAGCTGGACACGCGGGTTCGATTCCCGTCATCGGCTCCGAGCGTCACCGCAGCTCAGGCGGTCCGCAGGATGCCTTCCTTCTCCTCCGGGCCGGACGCCCAGCATGTCCCGTGATCGGCGCATGCCGAAATCACTGCTCTGCACCCCCGCTGTAGACCCGGTTCAGGGCGTCGGCGATCCGAGCGTCACGCTCGGCCGTGGCGTGCTGGTAGATGAGCGCCGCGCGCATGCTCGCGTGCCGCATCCGATGCATGAGCTCGCGCGTACTGGTGCCACTCGCCGCCGCGAAGTGGTTGCCCGTATGACGCCAGTCGTGCAGGTGCAGGCCCAGGGTGCAGGTCCGCCACGACCGGGCGGCAGCCCATACCGGCGCCCAGCTCGACTGGTGAGGGTGTCGCCCCACTTTCCGACGAACAACCGCCCCTCGCCTCCGTCCTCTCAACACCTCACGCTGACGAGCGGGCGTTCGCAGGTGCAAACGCGGCTTGCGTCCTGCGCCGCCCGTCCGACGACCGTCACCTCATGCTGTGGGTCCCGAAAGCCCAAGCACCACCCCGCCCGGTGCCCGAACCACAGCGACCCTTACCCCCGGCATCACGTCGTGCGGCTCCATGACCGACTCGGCACCGGCTGCCAGCGCTGCACGATGAGTCGCGTCGGCGTCGTCGACGTGCACGGTGGGTATTGAGCCCGGGGACTCGCCGTCGGCGGTTTGCCTGATGCCGCCGCCGCCCTGCTCGGAGTAGGCGAAGAGGTGGTAATCACCCTGAGGGCTCTGGAAGGGGGCTTGAAACTTCCAGGGGAACACCGCAACGCACCAGTCTCGGGTGGCTTGGGGTTCCGTACTTGCAAACTCGGTATGCGTGATGTGTCCGTGCAGTCCGGGGGTGTACTCGTGCGACAGCTGGTCGGTCACCTTGGCCTCCTCGGATGTGACAGCGCTTTCTCCACGAGTATGACTCGTGGCTGCCCTCCGACGTCATGGGTCCGGGGCCGGAGCGCACATCTGCATGACAGCGCGCGGCACGCGGCTGCTTGACGATTGCCGAAGAGACGCACGCGGGAGACAGTCCGGGCTCCGCTTCTCTGGGACTCTGGTCGTGTGACTGGAGGAGAGCGTGATCGGGACACCGAGGGACGTGCTCGTCAGGCCAGGCCTCGAGACGCGTTGGGCCGACCACTGCCCTATGGCGCCGGGGGCGTCGAGCCGGTGTCGGAGGAACCCCTGCCGCCGCAAGAGGCGCTCAGGAAGGCTAGAGAGCTCATCGACGCTGGCCGCCCGTTCGCAGCCCATGAGGTCCTCGAAGCGCGTTGGAAGGCTGGACCGACCGAGGAGGCGGATCTGTGGCAGGGACTTGCGCAGGTCTGCGTTGCGCTCACCCATGCTGCCCGCGGGAACCAGGTCGGGGCGGAGCGACTCTTCGAACGGGCCGCGGACAGACTCACCGCATATGCGTCGACGGGACGCGGGGCCTACGGCGTCAACGTGACCGAAGCGGCGGATCAGGCACGAAGGCACATCGGCACGTTCTGACGGCTCACGATCCCAGACTCGGTCCTGTGGGTCCTCGGTCGGCCAACGAAACCACCGCGTTTCGGCCGGAAGGCGGCGTTGGGACGCGGGTCAGCGTTCGCTCTCGTGCTGCCCTCGGGTGCTTCGGGCGGCCGGGCTGCGAGCAGCATCATTGACGTCCAGCGGGGGTGCCGAGCACGCCGGGCACGGCGCGTTGCCCGGAACCAGTGACCGACCACCCCGCATGGGTGATGCGCGGATCGGCGGCAGGGCCGACCGTAGGTCCAGGCCCGCGGTGCGCGAGCCGGAGGCTCGGCGGAGGGCGTCGGATGATGCGGATGACAGGCGGCAGGTTCAGCAGAGGACCACTTCTCGGCGCTCTGGCGCTGACCACGCTGCTCGCCACGGCGTGCGGTGGCTCCGTGGAGCTCCCTGACGTGACTCCCAGCCGCACCCTGACGGTCCCGACGGTCAGCGCGAGCATTCCTGAACCGAGCCTCAGTCTCCCCACCCGTTCGCCCGAGCCCACCGAGACGGAGGAACCGACCGAGACCGAGGAGCCGACCGAGACGCAGGAGCCCACCGAGACCGAGGAGCCGACCGAGACCGAGGAGCCGACCGAGGCCGAGGAGCCCACACCGAGTGTCTCCCCGCAGCCCACGCCGTCTCCCGAGCCGTCACCGACGGGCACGTCTGCCGCAGCTGATGCACCCGAGGACGGGGAGGACGGTATCTCACCCTGGGTCTGGTGGCTCCTGCTCGCGATCGCGCTCGCCGCGGTGGCGGCGCTCATCGTGCGTGCACGTCGCCGCCGCGCCTGGACCGAGCAGCTCGCCGCCGCGGAGTCGGAGGTGGTGTGGCTCGGCCGGGATCTGCTGCCGTCCCTGCGGGGCAGTGGGTCGAGGGAGCGGGCGGCCGGTGCCTGGGCCGTGTCGGCCGAGCGGGTGACGGCCGCCGAGGACCGGCTGACGGCACTGGAGGCGACGGCAGGGTCGGACGACCTGCGCGGGCGGGCCACCCGGCTCCGGGACGCGGTCCGGGCGGCCACGGCCGACGTGACCGCTCTCGTGAGTGGTGGACCCGACGACACGTTCCCGTCCGAGGTGGACGCGGTCATCGCGGCTCTCGAAACAGCGCTGCGGCCCGAGACGGGCGCCCACGCTCACTAGGCGTCTCCAGCGTGCCGAGCCGGTCGCTGGTTGGATGTCCCCATGACCGAGGTGGCGAACAACAGCCGGAGCGGCTTGGACGAAGAGGGCCTGCCGGCCGACCGACCGCGCAGCGTCGGCCGCCGGATCGTCTCGGGCGTCCTCAGCTACGGTGTCGTCCTCCTCGCCGTGTGGTTCCTGGTGACCAACACGGAGACCGGCAGCTGGTCGTCGGCCGTCGCCCTCATCACCGCGCCCATGGTCGTGGCGGCGGTGCTTCTGGGGGTCGTGAACCTGGCCACGAACTGGCCGCCGATCGTCGTGACCCTGCCCGGGCTGCGGCTGCGCGAGGCAGCGGTGACGAACACTGCCTCCGCCGCACTGTCCAACACCGTGCCCGAGGGTGGCGCGGTGGCGACGGGACTGAACTTCGCCATGCTGCGGTCCTGGGGGTTCACCCTGGGTGACATCACCTCCGAGGTGCTCGTCACCGGGACGTGGTCGCAGCTGACCAAGTTCATCCTCCTGGCGATCGGTCTGTGGGCGGTCGTGATCCAGGGCTGGGCCCCCGACGGCACCGAATGGTGGACCCTGGCCCTGGTCGCGCTCATCGCGATCGCCCTCGTCCTGCTCGTCCGCATCCTGCGCAGCGCCGGCTTCGCCGCTCGGCTCGGTGCCTGGTGCGACGCCGTGGCCACCCGGATCCGACGTCGCGTCCGGCGCATACCTGACCCGGGGCTCACGGAGGGGCTGCCGGCGTTCCGCACGGCGATGGTCGGGCTGTTGCGCGTGTGCTGGGGCCGCCTCACCGCGACGATGGTCCTCTCACAGCTCACTGTCGTCCTCGTCCTCGGTGTCTGCGTGCGGATGCTGGGTCTGGACGAGGCGACGATCTCGTGGGCCGTGATCCTCGTCGCCTGGGGACTGGTGACGTTCGCCTCGCTGCTCATCCCCACCCCGGGGGGGCTCGGGGTGGCCGAGGTGGTCCTCGTCGGCGTGCTCGGCTACGGCCTGCCCGCCTCGGACCAGCCCGCGGTCCTGGCGGCCGTCCTGCTCTACCGCATCGCGACGTTCCTCGTGCCGATCCCCATCGGCCTGGTCACCTACCTCTACTGGCGGTCGTCCACCGCGTGGCGTCGACCGACGGGGTCCCGCGCAGCAGCGGTCGAGGAGGTCAGTCCGGGAACAACCAGCCGAGGGCGGTGACGAACCCAATCGCGGCGAAGACGACGAACGCCACCGCGAGGATCCAGGCCATGAGCCAGGCCGCGTCGCGACCGCCTTCGGACTGCTCCTCCATCGGTTCCCGCAACCGGGCCTCGATGTCCCGCAGGTCACCGACGTCGCCGCTCTCCGACGGCCCGCTGCCGAGGTCCGCGCCTGCGTCGAGCGCTCGTGACCGCAAGGCCTCCACGCGGCGGGCCCGCGGCTCGGCCTGCACCGATGCAGGCAGTGAATCCCACATCGCCGCGAAGTCGTCACCCGTCTGCTGCCGCCACGCGGCCACCGCCGAGTCGACCTCCGGTCCCGTTGCGCCCGCGGCGAACCACACCGCTCCGGCCCGCGGCAGGTCCCCCATGTCGTAAAGGACCTCGCCGAGGAGGGCCAGGGCCTCGGGGTCCCGCTCATGCTCGACGTGGTCGGTGAGGAGGTCCCGGGCCAGCCACGCAGACCCGGCATCCCGTGCCGCCCGCGCCTCCTCGAGGATCCCCACGCGCCGAGTATGCCGCGCGCCCGTTCGCTGAACAGGGAGGACGCGGGACCCCTTGCATTTGTTACCCGCGGGTAGCAGACTGGTAAGCAAGCGCTCACCTGCCCACCAGGAGGACACGGCCATGGGCCACTACAAGAGCAACCTGCGCGACATCGAGTTCAACCTCTTCGAGGTGCTCGGCCGCGGCGAGGTGCTGGGGTCCGGCCCGTACGAGGAGGTGGACACGGACACCGCCCGCGAGATGCTCAAGGAGGTGGCGCGCCTCGCCGAGAACGAGCTCGCCGAGCCGTTCGAGGACTCCGACCGGAACCCGCCGGTCTACGACCCGCAGACGCAGGTCGTGAGGATGCCGGAGTCGTTCCGCAAGTCCTTCGACGCCTACCGCGAGAGCGGGTTCTGGGCCATCGACCTGAACGCCGAGCTGGGTGGCACCGTGGCGCCCCCGAGCCTTCGGTGGGCGGTC